>JAKECL010000009.1 GCA_030460725.1 Propionibacterium sp. | reverse complement strand
GGGACCCCCGGGACTCCCCACCCGTTGGCGCATCTCTCCGCGGGCCTGGGCAGTCCCCTGGTAGCGAGCGAGGAAGGCGAGTGCAACATCCCGGAGCTGTCCGGAGGCGGAGTCGGGGTCGACGCCCGCCCCACCCGGCGGTCCCGACAGATGGCTCCGCGCGTGCTCGTCGGTCTCAGGCATCGGAGACCACCGATCCCGCCTGCGCGTCGGCCCGGACCTCCAGACGGTGGCCCTGCAGGGACGAGGGCACGTCATCCGCGACGGCGGCGGTCACCAGGACCTGGTCCGCGCCGGAGACCATCTCTGCCAGGCCCGCACGTCGCTGGGCATCCAACTCCGCGAAGACATCGTCGAGGATGAGGATCGGCTCCTCCCCGTCCTCCTCCAGGACCGCGAATGCCCCCAGGCGCAGGGAAAGAGCGACGGACCACGACTCCCCGTGACTGGCGTAGCCCTTGACGGGCATTCCTCCCAGGTCCAGGACCAGCTCGTCACGGTGGGCGCCGACCAGGTTCACGCCGCGTTCGACCTCGCGCTCACGCACGCGGGCCAAGGCGTCCAGGACTCGCTGAACCTGGGCCCCAGCCTGTTCCTGTTCCTGTTCCCCCGAGGGCACCCCCAGGATGCGGTCGACGGAGGACTCCAGGCTCATGGAGAGCTCGCGCGGGGAGTCCGACACCTTCGCATAGGCGCGTGCGACGGGGTCGCGCAGCCGGTCCACCAGTTCGAACCGAGCGCTGGTGAGTTGGGCGGAGAGTGTGGCGAACTGCTGGTCCCACACCTCCAGGGTCGACAGATCAGGTGCCATTCCGCGTCTCATCCGGGCCGAAGCCTGCTTCATGAGCGCCCCACGCTGGCGCGCGACACGCTCGAAGTCGGAGCGCAGGGCCGACAGCGTGGGGCGCAGCTGGGTGGCCAGGTCGTCCAGGAAGTGTCGGCGCACCGACGGGTCACCGCGGACCAGCTGGAGATCCTCGGGCGCAAAGACCACCGTGCGCACCATCCCGACGATCTCACGTGGACGCAGCACCGTCCGATTGAGTCGGGCACGGTTGGCCCGACCGCGCACAATCTCCAGCTCGATGACCTGCTCGCGCGGGTCGCTGTCCTCGCGGTGCTCCCGCGACACCAACCTGACCCTGATGACGGCTCCTGCTGGCGCGTCCTCGCCGTTCGAGGGCAGTCGCACCAGTGCACCCTCGGCCGCGACCCGGTGCGAGGAGAATGCGGAGAGGTAGGCGATCGCCTCGACCAGGTTCGTCTTGCCCTGTCCGTTGCGTCCGACCAACACGGTGGTGCCCCGGGGCAGCTCCACCACGGCGTGGCGGTAGGAGCGGAAATCGTCCAGCGCCACGTGCGAGACGCGCATGGCTGAGATCCCTCAGATGCCGAATCGGATCGGCATCAGCAGGTAGCGGAAGTGCGTGACCTCGCCGCCATCAGCCTTGGTCTGCCCCGTCATGACAGCCGGCTTGGTGGGGTGGGTGAACCCGAAACGTACGTAGTCGGTGTCGGCGACCGTGAGCCCGTCGATGAGGAACTGAGGGTTGAACGCCGTGGCGATCTCCTCACCGAAGAGCTGGGCCTCCAGGGCCTCCGAAGCCTGGGCATTGTCACCCTGGCCAGCCTCGAGGACGACCTGTCCCTCGGAGAAGGCCAGGCGCACCGAGGTCTTGCGCTCGGCGACCAGGGACACACGCTTGACGGCCTCGAGGAGGGTGTGGCGTTCACACACGGCCTGGATCGTGGTGTTGTCGGGGAAGAGCCTGCGCACCGGCGGGTAGTCCCCGTCCATGAGTGTGGAGGTCGTGCGCCGACCACCTGCGGAGAAACCGATGAGCGAGGAGGCACCGGGTTGGGACTCCCGGGACAGGCCGATGTCGACCTTGGCGCCGGAGGTCATGGACTTGGCGACGTCGGTGAGGATCCGGGCCTTGACCAGGGCTGCCTCCGAGTCCGAGGTGTCGGTGGGCTCCCACGTGAGCTCACGCATGGCCAAGCGGTAACGGTCGGTGGCGAGGAGGGTCATGTTCTCCCCCTCGATCTCGATACGCACACCGGTGAGCAGCGGCAGGGTGTCGTCGCGCGACGCAGCGATGGAGACCTGCTGGACAGCCTGGGTGAACACCTGGGAGTCCACGGACCCACGAACCTCGGGCTGGGCGGGCAGCAGCGGATACTCCTCCAGCGGCATCACAGCCAGGGTGAAGTGTGAGGACCCGCAGGTCAGGCTGACCTTCTGCCCCTCGAGGACCATGTGGACGGGCTGGTTGGGAAGGGACTTCGAGATGTCGGCGAGCAGGCGCCCGGAGACCAGCACCTCACCGTCCTCCTCGACCTGGGCGGGAACCTCGGAGTTCGCCGAGACCTCGTAGTCGAAGGAGGAGAGTGTCAGTTCCTGGTCGTGGGCGTGGATGCGCACACCTGCCAGGATCGGGGTGGCCGGGCGGACCGGGAGTGCTCGAGCCGTCCAGGACACTGCCTCGGAGAGGACGTCACGAGCGACGGTGAACTTCATTGCCGGGTCCCTCCAGATGATTCGGATGTGCCGACCAACTCTCCGCGACGGGGGCCCGGCAGGGGCACACCCTCCCCCGCCGGGCTGGGGGGGGGTGCATGCCGGGGATGCGGGGGTCGGGACACTTGAAGGCTGTCCACATCATTCTTGGAATTACAAGAATCGTCACCGTCACAGGGTGTGTGGAAACTGTGGAGAACAGCTTCCTTCCCCGTCGTGCCAACGAATTGGGATGTGCATGTGCCCTGGGTACGAGATGTGGATGTGGCGGGGTGGGCTGTGGAGGAAACATGTCATTCATCCGGGCATCCACATCGGGGCTCTGTGCGTCCACAGGTGGGGAACCGGTTGTCCACCGTCGAATCACATCTTCGTCCCCAGCCCCAGCCTCTGCGCCTGCCTACAGCCCCAGCCCCCTGTGCCCGCCGCAATGGACCGCGACGAGGGTTGTGGGGGTGCGGAGACGGTGGTGGGGCACAGGTGCCCCGGTCCGACCTCCACGAGGGATCCGCGACTGCGCGGAGTTCACCACGAGGGGTTCAGGACTCCCGGGCCTTCTGCTTGATGCGGTTCGTCAGTTCCGTGACGCGGTTGAAGGTCTCCCTCTTCGCAGTCATCTGCTCGGTGATCTTCTTGTTGGCGTGCATGACGGTGGTGTGGTCACGACCACCGAAGGCCGCCCCGATCTTGGGAAGGGAGAGGTCGGTGAGTTCCCGGCACAGGTACATGGCGATCTGGCGGGCGTCGACCATGGTGCGTGAGCGGTCCGCACTGCACAGCTGTTCCAGGGTCACCCCGAAGTAGTGGGCGGTCTGCCCCATGATCAGGGCAGCTGTGATCTCGGTGTCCTCAGGGTCGGAGATCATGTCCTTGAGGACCAGTTCCGCCAGGGGAAGGTCAATGCGTTGCTGGGTGAGGTTGGCGAAGGCGGTCACACGCAGCAGGGAGCCCTCGAGCTCGCGGATGTTGGAGGAGATGCGCGAGGCGATGTACTCCAGGACCGCCGGGTCCACCTCCAACTTCTCGGCGGCGGCCTTCTTCTGGAGGATCGCGATCCGGGTCTCCAGGTCCGGGGGCTGCACGTCGGTGAGGAGACCCCATTCGAAGCGGGAACGCAGACGGTCCTCGAAGCCGTTGAGCTGTTTGGGTGGCAGGTCGGAGGTCAGCACGACCTGCTTGTTCGCATTGTGCAGGGTGTTGAAGGTGTGGAAGAACTCCTCGACCGTCTGTTCCTTGCCCTGGATGAACTGGATGTCGTCCACCAGGAGGATGTCGACCTCGCGGTAGCGCCGCTGGAACTCCTCCGCGCGGTCGTCGCGGATGGCGTTGATGAAGTCGTTGGTGAACTCCTCGGAGTTCACGTAACGCACCCGCAGGTGGGGGTACAGGGAGAGTGCGTAGTGGCCGATGGCGTGCAGGAGGTGGGTCTTGCCCAGGCCGGAGTCGCCGTAGATGAAGAGAGGGTTGTAGGCCTTCGCGGGGCTCTCCGCCACGGCCGTGGCCGCTGCGTGGGCGAATCGGTTGGAGGGACCGATGACGAAGGTGTCGAAGGTGTACTTCGGGTTGAGGTGGGTCTCCGTGGAGTCGATGTTCACCGCGTCCAGGATCCGTGAGACATGGGGCTCGCGGGGTGTCTGCAGCGGTGGATGGTGTTCGGTGGAGGTGTCGGCGTCCTGTGAGGGCTGGCCGGACCCGGCAGTTCCGTGGGGTTCCGGCGTCCCCGCGGCGGGGGTGTCCGGGGACGGAGGGTTCTCCTCCTCGGCATCGGGAACCAGGGAGTCGTCGATGGTGACGGCAATGCGGATCTCGCGCCCGATGGCCTGGGAGAGCGCCTCGGTGACCTGCTGGGAGACGCGGGTCTCGATGAAGGACTTCGTGAACTCGTTGGGAACCGCCAGGAGGATCGTGCCCTCGATGTCTCCCAGGGGCTTCGTCATGCGAACGAAGGAGGAGGCGACGGGGCCCAGTTCCAGGGAATCCAGGGACTGCAGGGCCACCGACCATGCATCGGAGAGTGCATTTCCCACCGTGGGAACCTCCAGGTGACGTCGGGGCGGGTGACGTTCGACACGAGGGTGACGCCCCGGAGTCCCCGTGCCGGAGCACCACACTACCGTCTCGGCCCACTTGTCCACAGCTTGGGGAAAGAGTTGTGGAGAACTCGAGGCCGAATGACATTTCTGTAGTTACGCCGCCGATCGTGGCAACGACGCCGAATTGTGCCCGTCCACAGGCCTGTGGACACAGCAGTGGAATTCACCGGTGTGGATTTCTTCGTCCACCGGCGGGTCCACAGATGTGGATGAGGTGGTCCGTGTGGGTCCCGTTGACGGGCCCGCGCCAGCCTCCTAGGCTGGACTCCCGTATGTGCCCGGCCGTGGGCACTCCCGACCGCACCCTGCGAGGCCATCTCGGTGGATGTGGTCTGTATTGACCGAATGACCGGGGGTCTCCCCCGTTCGCCGAGGAGAACTGTCGTGACCAAGCGGACCTTCCAGCCCAACACCCGTCGCCGTTCCAAGGTGCACGGCTTCCGCCTGCGCATGTCCACGCGCGCCGGACGTTCCATCCTGGCCAACCGCCGGCGCAAGGGCCGCGCCAAGCTCTCTGCCTGAGAGCGGCGCAGGTGTTGCCGCGCGCGCACCGCATGGTGGATCCCGAGGACTTCCGGAGCACGATCCGCCGCGGATCCCGTGCGGGGAATGCCATGGTCGTCGTGCACTGCCGGACCGACGAGGACTCCACGGAGCGCCTCGTCGGTTTCGTCGTGCCCAAGAGGGAGATCCCACGCGCGGTGGGTCGCAATCGTGTGCGGCGTCAGTTGCGTCACCTCATGCGTGAGCGTGTGGAGGCGATGCCGGAGGGGGCCCGGATCGTGGTCCGCGTCCACTCCGCTGCGTCGGGACAGGACTCCGACCACCTGGCGGGTGCACTCGACAACGCTCTGAGTCGTGCCTGGGCGCGCTCGGCCTCCTCGCATCCCGCGGGTCCGTCTGCGAGCGGACGTTCCGCAACCCCGGGACTTCCCCGCTCACCTCGTGCGGGAGAGGTGTCGGCGTGAGCGCGCGCCGGTCCCCCCTGGCGTGGCTGTTCCTCCAGCCCATCCGCCTCTACCAACGCCTTCTCTCACCCCTGATGCCCCCGAGCTGCCGCTATGCACCCACCTGCTCCGCCTACGCCGTCGAGGCACTTCAGGTCCACGGGGCCCTCAAGGGCATGGTGCTTGCCACCTGGCGACTGCTGCGCTGCAATCCGTGGAGCCTGGGAGGGGTGGACCACGTGCCGCCGCGTGGTCGCTGGCGCCCCGATCCCTGGATCCCGCCTGAGGACTGGGCGGGTCACGCGGACGTGGTTGAACCCGCCCCCATGGGGCTCGAGGGAGACCTCGGGCGGGCGGGGTAGCGGCCCCCGGGGACCCCCGCGCGCCCGCGCACTCCCCCCCCCCGCCCCGCGGGGGCCGCCGCCCGCGTCGATACTGACCTCCCGGCTGCGGCCGGACGACCCGTGGGCGCCCAGTGCGTCCCGACCATCTGAAGGAGCATCCCATGTGGGAGAAAGTCCTACACCCGTTCGCCGTCGGCATGGCGTGGCTGTGGGTGAAGATCCATGAGGGCCTGAGCCTGATCGGGCTGGGTTCCGGGTCCGGTATCGGCTGGGTGCTCTCGATCGTCGTGTTGACCCTGCTGGTGCGGGTGCTGATCCTGCCGTTGTTCCTGCGCCAGATCAAGTCCACGCGGGGTATGCAGGCGGTCCAGCCGGAGCTCCAGAAGATCCAGGCCAAGTACAAGGGCAAGAAGGACACGGTCTCGCGCCAGAAGATGGCTGAGGAGACCCAGGCCCTGTACAAGAAGCACGGGACCAGCCCGTTCTCCTCCTGCATGCCACTACTGGTGCAGATGCCCTTCCTCTTCGCCCTGTACCGGGCGATCTTCGCGATCAAGCCGCTGATGAACGGCACGTACACCATCGGTGGTGAGCACTATGACGCGCTGGGTCCCATCACCCGGGACGTGGCGCTGGAGATCGACAGCTCCTCGGTGCTGGGGGTGCCGCTGTCCCACACGCTGACCGACACCCTCAAGGCGGGCGCGGGTGCGCTGGAGATCATCGCATTCGTCGTCATGATCGTCCTGATGGTGGGGATGCAGTTCCTGTCGATCCGGCTCTCGATGACGAAGAACATGCCCCCGCAGGCGGACCCGAACAACCCGATGGTGCGCTCGCAGAAGATGATGATGTACGTGATGCCGGCGATGTTCATCTTCACCGGTATCGCCTTCCAGATGGGCCTGCTGGTTTACATGGTCACCACCACGGCATGGTCCTGGGGTCAGCAGATCTGGACCATCAAGTACATGCCCACCCCCGGTGCCCCGGCCTACAAGGAGCTGGTGGCCAAGCGTCAGAAGGCCTACCGCGAGTGGGCGAAGCCCTTGTTCCTCGACTACGACCGCGAACGGGCGGCTGTGGCGGACTCCCCCGAGGCCCTGGAGGAGCTCAACACCAGGACCCTCACCGAGGTCGAGCGCAAGGCCAAGGGGCAGCGGGTGGCCAGTGACTTCCCGGAGGCCATGGGACCCGGTGAGCGCGTCACCGTGTATCGCAACCTCTCCAGTCAGGAGTGGACGGTTCTGCCCGACGAGATGTGGATGCGGGGGGTGCGCAGGGCCACGGAGAAGTCCCAGGTCCAGCGAGCCCAGAATGCCGCACGCGAGCAGCCACGCCGGCTCAGCCGTGAGCAACGTCGCCAGCAGGCGCTGCGCGAGGAGGAGGACGCGCGTCAGGCCGAGAGGCGGGAAGCTCGTCGCAGTGCACAGGCCAGGCCGGGAGCGAACCTGAGCGCTGAGGAGATCGAACGTCGCCGTCAGGAACGGCGTCAGGCGCGCCGCAGTCAGGGCAAGAAGAAGCCGCAGGCACCCTCAGAATGAGACCCCGGGGTCGGTGGTGGCCGAAGAGGGCCAGCGCCGACCCCCGTGCAGTACCGCAGTCCACAACATCAGCCCGAAGGACAAGATCATGAGTGAGAGCACGCAGAAGGACCGGATCACCCAGCTGGAGGAGGAGGGGGAGATCGCCGCCGACTATCTCGAAGAACTGCTGGACATCGCCGATCTCGACGGTGACATCGAGATCGACGTGGAGAACGGTCGCGCCTCGGTGGAGGTCGTCTCCGAGTCCGCTGGATCATTGGACCGTCTGGTGGGTGAGGACGGGAAGGTCCTGGATGCTCTGCAGGAGCTCACACGTCTGGCCGTCCAGACCGAGACCGGGGAGCGTTCCCGCCTGATGCTCGATGTGGCGGGCTTCCGGTCGGGACGCAAGGCCGAGCTCCAGGCCCTCACCGAGGAGGCCATCACTCGGCTGCGCATGACCGGAGAACCGCAGCGCCTGGTTCCCATGAACCCCTTCGAACGCAAGGTCTGCCACGACGTGGTCTCGGCAGCGGGGCTGGTCTCGGAGTCCGAGGGTGCGGAGCCCAACAGGCGCGTGGTGATCCTTGCCGCGGGTTCACAGGAGTCCGATGACCAGGAGGTGGAGGTCTCCGAGGAGACGTCCACGGTGGAGACTGACGTGGCCGGTGCCGAGGCGCAGGGAGACGGGACGCAGGTGGCCGATACCGAGGGCACCCAGGACGTGGACGTCCAGGAGTGAGCGGGCCTGATCCGAGCGCCGGCGCACTCGACGATGCTCAGCCCCGCGACAGCGCTGACTCCGATGCAGCCGCCCTCCGGGCACCCGGTGAGGCAGACTCGGTGGAGGAACAGAAGGGTGCACAGAATCCGGACGCGGCGGAGTTCGATGCGGAGTCGACTGCCGGGACACGGGGAGAACACGTTCTGGAGGAACCGGGTTCCGGCGTGGCGGAACTCTTCGGACTCTCCTTCCCTGCGGTCCAGGAGTTCGCGCGCATGCTGGCTGAGGAGGGCGAGCTCCGGGGTCTGATCGGTCCCCGTGAGCTGCCGCGCCTGTGGTCCAGACACATCGTCAACTCAGCCGCTGTCCTGGACTTCCTGCCCCGAAAGGGGCAGGTGCTGGACGTCGGTTCCGGGGCGGGATTCCCGGGAGTCATCATTGCCATCGCCCGTCCGGACCTGGATGTCCACCTGGCAGAGCCCATGCAACGTCGCTGTGAGTGGTTGGCCGATGTCGTCGCGGCGCTGGATCTCGACAATGTGACCATCCATCAGGCACGGGCGGAGGAACTGCGCGGAAGGGGCAAGGCTGATGTGGTCACTGCTCGTGCTGTGGCCAACATGTCGAAGTTGATCAGGTTGACATCAAAGCTCATTGCTCCCCATGGTCGATTGGTGGCGCTCAAGGGACGGAGAGCTCCGTTGGAGGTCGAGGAGGCCGCAGCGGAACTCAAGCGTCACCACCTCGGCGCCCAGGTGCACGAGGTACCGAGCATCATGGAGGACGACTCGACGTACGTGGTGGTCTGCCACCGGGTGTGAGGCCCGGCCCCACTCCGACTGGTGAACCGGGAGTTCGCGGGAGGACCGGCGAGCGGGAGCCGGGCGCGCAGGGCCTGCACGTAGACTGACCGGGTGTTGAGAGAGGGTGGTCCAGTGACCGAGCAGGGTATTCCGGACACTCCCCTGTCCGCGCAGATCCAGCGGAACATGGCGGATCGCCAGATGCTCGAGCGTGCGGTGTTCGGGCGGCCCGCGCGCCCGGTCGTCATGACGGTGGCGAACCAGAAGGGTGGAGTGGGGAAGACAACGTCCACCGTGAACATCGCCGTGGCGCTGGCCATGGGTGGTCTCCATGTGGTGGTCATCGATGCCGATGCCCAGGGAAACGCCTCCTCGGCGTTGGGCATGCGACACGAGCCGGGAACTCCGTCGACCTATGACGTGATGATCGGAGGGCAGTCGCTGGCGGAGGTCCTGCAGCCCTGTCCCGACGTGCCCGGTCTGGTCGTCTCGCCCGCGACCATTGATCTCTCCGGTGCAGAGATTGAGATGGTGGACCTACCTCGGCGGGAGTACCTGCTCTCAGATGCTCTCTCGGAGTTCCTCTCACTGCACAGGGACGTGGACATCGTCCTCATCGACTGCCCTCCCTCCCTGGGCCTGGTCACACTGAATGCACTGGTCGCGACGGATCAGGTGCTGATCCCCATCCAGACGGAGTACTACGCACTCGAGGGGCTCAGCCAGCTCTGGTCCACCATCCGACGGATCAGTCAGGACCTCAATCCCGGCCTGCATGTCTCCTCGATCCTCCTGACCATGGCAGATCGGCGCACGAACCTGAGCCAGGAGGTTGAGCAAGAGGTCAGGACCCACTTCCCTGAACAGACGCTCGAGACGGTGATTCCGCGGTCGGTGCGGGTCTCGGAGGCACCGAGCTACGGTCAGAGTGTGATCACCTATGATCCGCGGAGCACGGGCGCCTTGGCCTACCGCAAGGTAGCGCTCGAGATCAGTAGACGCCTCGCTCAGGACTGAGTACAGCGGTCACCGGATTGTGACCGAGCGCGCGCCCGGGAAGGATCATGCGAACCCGCGACACGCGACATGCGCGGAGAGACGTGTCAACGATGGGACAATGGCGCAGACGGCGCTCGAGCGATGTTTCACGTGAAACATCGTCGAACGGCTCTCGAGGACGACGGAGGATGACCGAGTGACTGGTAGGCAGCGGCCGAGCGGGGAAGCGGGACAATCCCGAATGCAGACATCCGCAGTGAGCGACGACGTCGAACGCCCGGAGGGTACCGGCACCGCGGGGCAGCATGCGGCCGCGTCTGACGAGTCACACGGTGGTCACAAGCCGTCCAAGCCATCCAAGCCGTCAGAGGGAAGCGCGCACAGGACAGGGCGGCGCAGTGGACTCGGGCGAGGACTGGCAGCTCTGATTCCCAATGCGGAGGAACAGGGCGATGCGCAGAGCGCACGCCCGTTGGATGTGTTGTTCCCGGGACGTGCAGATGAGCGGACCTCGGTGGCCCGTGGCGGATCGGCACGGGACCTGTTGGTTCCGTCGAAGCAGACGCGGTCCAAGTCGCGCTCAACAGCGAAGACTCGCAAGGGACGGACGCCCGCCTCCCCGGGCACATCCGAGAGGCAGGCGGAACCCGAGCAGCAGTCCGACAGTGGTGTGGAGCTGGTGGAGACGGAGTCCGAGGTGGTACGCCCCGGCTCGCGGCGATCGAGGTCCCGGTCGGAGCCCGGGGATCTGGCGAAGTCCGGCACATCATCGGTGCGCACGCCAAGAACGCGTACGGAGGCCTCTGGCCGGGAGCTGTTCGAGGACATTCTGACGGGCACGGACGATGTTTCACGTGAAACATCGTCGACAGGCTCGGCGGACACAAGCGCGACAGGTGAACGGACTACTTCGGATGTTTCACGTGAAACATCCGAAGATGACATGGAATCACCTGTCAGGGCATCACCTGCAGGCACGACAGCCGCAGAATCCTCACGCGCCGGCCTCCCGCACAACGGGACGATGGACAGTGACGTCGCGCGAACCGGAGCGGACCGGGCTGAAGACACCACGACATCGGGTGCCCTCGATGGAGCCGATGCGGCCGATGCATCTGGTGCCTCCGGGTCGGATGGGGAGCTGATGTCCGTCCCCGGGGCGACCTTCGCAGAGATCCCCACCTCCTGGATCATCCCCAACCACCGTCAGCCACGTGAAGTGTTCGACGAAGATGACCTGGCGGAACTCGCGGCCTCTGTCCGGGAGGTCGGAGTGCTGCAGCCAGTGGTGGTGCGGCCCATCGACCTCCTGGACGATCCTGAGCCAGCACTGCTGGCCTTGTTGGAGGACCGCCCCGAGGCGCGCTATGAACTGATCATGGGTGAACGGCGGTTGCGCGCCTCCGAACTGGCAGGGCTTGAGCAGGTTCCGGCGATCGTCAGACGAACGGAGGATTCGGACCTCCTGAGGGATGCCCTGCTGGAGAACCTGCATCGCGCGCAGTTGAATCCCCTCGAAGAGGCATCCGCCTACCAGCAGCTCATGGTGGACTTCGGGGCCACCCAGGAGGAGCTCGCCCGCCGCATTGCGCGTTCGCGTCCCCAGATTGCGAACACCCTGCGGCTGCTGCGACTTCCGCCTGCGGTGCAGCGGAAGGTCGCTGCGGGGGTCATCTCGGCAGGGCATGCGCGGGCGCTGCTCTCTTTGGAGGACCCCGAGGAGATGGACCACCTGGCGGAGCGCATCGTCTCCGAAGGACTCTCGGTGCGCACCACCGAGGAGCTCGTGCGCCTGGGTCAGACCAGGCGGCCCAAGGTCGTCCCCACGCGCCGCTCCGGGACGGTGTCCCCCTTGGGGGAGCGCCTGATCTCACGTCTGAGCGAGGCCTACGACACCCGGGTCACGATCACGGAAGGTCGCAGGAAGGGCAAGATCGTCATCGAGTTTGCCGGGAGCGAGGACCTTGAACGACTGGCACAACTGATTGCTCCTGACACCACAAAGGGCGTCTGACCTGCGAATATATTCCCCAAGACTCCATCAGCCCAGAGCAGCGGAGACGGCGGGTGCCGCTCAGGCCGCGCTGTGCGGCTGCACGGGCCAGACCCGTGGGGGATGGACAGTGCACACGGCGGGGACACCTGTCCCCGAGGGGCCCAGCCGTCGGCGGTGTCGGCAGTCGCCGTGATGGTGGCGGTGGAGACGGTGGAGGTGGTGGTGCTGGCGGTGGAGGTGGTGCCGGCGGAGGTCAGCCGCCGGTGGTGAGGTCGCCCTGTTGAGGAGGCGGTTGCACCTGGAAGCGTCGGAACACCTGCGCGCCGGAGGTGGTGGCCCCCACCCGCTGACGCTGCCATCGCCGCGGGTCTTCCCCACCGGCGTCGTCGTGCCTGACAAGGTGTGGCCCCCCAACGGTTATGAGCCCGCCAGCGTCACCACCGGTGTGAATGCTCACATGAGGTGTCCGGCAGTGTCCGCTGCGAGGACAATGGGAGCATTCACGCAATGCGAGGGGTGGACATGACAGACACGGCACCACGGGTCACGGCGGCCCTCTTCGATGTCGGCGGCGTGCTGGTGACGAACAGGCCCGATCCCACCCGTGTCGCGCTCCTGCTGGGAATGACACCCACCCCTGAGTCCGTGTCCCTGGTTGACCATTCGATATGGTTCCACCGTGACGCCTATGACGCAGGATGCTCGGACCGGGAGTTCTGGGACAGAGTGGCCGGGGACTGCGGGCTGGGCGAGATCGATGACGACACGCTGCGCGACCTGGTCCAGGAGGACGTGAGTCGCTCGGAGACGCCCGATCCCGGTGCTCTCGCCTTCGCCCGGGAGCTGCACGACATGGGACTGCGACTCGGGATTCTCTCCAACGCTCCGGTCGCCATTGCCAGTGCCATCCGGACGCGTCCGTGGGTACTGGGACTCTTCGAAAGTTTCACCTTCTCCGGCCCGCTGGGCGAGACAAAGCCCGAGCGAGCCATCTACCGACAGGCCGTGGAGGACATCGGCGTTCCTGCCGACAAGATTCTCTTCATCGACGACCGCGCACCGAACCTGCGCGCTGCACAACTGCTGGGGATGTCCACGCTGCAGTGGACCACCGTTGCCGCTGCCGAGAATCAGCTGGAGGACGTCCTGGGACGCAGGGGCGTGCTGGCCTCCTGACTGACCGGCCTGAATCGCGGAGACGACCGGCGGGGAGAGCACCCCGCCCGGGTCAGTTCTCCCCGTCCTCCGGGTCGTCCTCCTCCTTGCCGGTCGCTGCGACGGCATGGGCCACCAGGCGTGCGCAGACCTCGGAGAAGGAACCGGCAGCTTCCGCGGCTTGGGGGAACAGCGACGTATCGGTCATGCCCGGGGTGACATTGGCGTCGATGAACCAGATGGTGTCCTCACCGACAATGAAGTCGATGCGTGAGAGGTCACGCAGACCAAGGATGTGGTGGACCTCCACGGCGGCTGCACTCACGGTGTCGAGCACCTCCGGACCCAGGCGCGCCGGGACGAAGTACTGTGTGGTGTCAGTGGTGTAGCGGGCGTCGTAGTTGTAGTGGCCGTCGTCCGTGACGATCTCGACGGGGGGCAGCGCGACAGGCCCGCCCTCCAGGTCCAGCACCGACACCGCGATGTCGTGGCCCTCCACGAAGTGCTCGATCATCACGCGTTCCCCGTAGGCGAAGGCGTCGACCATGGCGGCGCGCAACTCCCCGGGATCGTCCGCCCGCGAGATCCCCAGCGCGGAACCACCGTCGGTGGGCTTCACCACGACGGGGAAGCGCATTCCGTCGTCGAGGACACCGAGAACCTCGCTGGCACCCAGTTGCCGGAACAGGGACTGCGGGAGGGACACCCACCCCGGGGTGTCCACCCCTGCGGCACCCACGAGCCCCTTGGCGGTCGGCTTGTTGGAGGCGAGCATGGCCTGCACCGAGTTCGAACCGATGAAGGGCACGCCCAGACTCTCCAGAAGTGCCTGGAGGGAGCCGTCCTCGCCCACAGAGCCGTGCACCAGGGGCCAGATGACATCGGGGGCGAACTCCTCCACCAGTGGGATGAGACCGGAGTCCAGGTCGGAGATGCGCACGACATGACCCAGCTGCTGGAGCACATTGGCCACGCGGCGTCCTGAACGCACCGAGACGTCGCGCTCATGTGTGAGGCCGCCGGCGATGATGAGGACTCGGAGGGAGTTCATGACGTTCTCCTGGGATGGAATCGGGACTGTGAAGGGGAGGTGCAGGCCACGGGTGGAAGGTCGATCAGAGCGCGTCGGGCCCGGGGCCCGGGTCCTCCGGGGGGTTGCGAGGGTCGCCCGGGTCCTCCGGGTCCGTCGACTCGAGGTGCAGCGGTGCGGAGGTCCCGAACATCTCCACGAGTTCCTTCTCCGCATTGACGACGGAGGCCAGCCGTCGGACGCCCTCGCGAATGTCGGCGGGGGAGGGGTAGCAGAAGGACAGACGCATGTGGTCCGCGCCTCGACCGTCGTAGTAGAACGCCGTGCCCGAGACGTAGGCGACGCGGCCACGGACGGCGCGGGGCAGCATGGACTTCGCGTCCAGACCCTCGGGCAGGGTCACCCAGGTGTAGAAGCCGCCCGCCGGGGTCGTCCACCTGCAGTCGGGCATGTACTCCGCCAGTGCCCCCAACATCGCGTCGCACCGTTCCTGGTACATGGCTCGGAAGTCCTTGACCTGTCCGTACCAGTCGTATTCCGCCAGGTACCCGCCGATGGCCATCTGCCCGATCATCGACGGTGAGAGGATGGCGGACTCCGAGGCGAGCACCAGCTTGTCACGGATCGCGTGAGGGGCGTACGCCCAGCCGATGCGGAAGCCCGGAGCAAACATCTTGGAGAAGGACCCCAGGTACACCACGCCATCCGGGGAGTACGACTTGAGTGCCGGGAGCGGGTCGGCATGGAAGCCGAGCAGACCGTAGGGGTTGTCCTCGAGGATCAGGATGCGTTCGCGTGAACAGATCTCGGCAATGACGGGGCGCCGCTCCTCCGAGAGTGTCACTCCCGCGGGGTTCTGGAAGTTCGGGATCGTGTAGAGCAGCTTGATGTGGCGGCCCTGGGTGCGCAGGCGGCGGATCGTGGCTTCGAGGGCCTCAGGGATCAGGCCGTCGTGGTCCATGTCCACGTGGACCACATCGGCCTGGCGGGCTCGGAAGACCCCCAGCGCACCGACATAGGAGGGCGACTCCGCCAGGACGATGTCGCCCGGGTCCACGAAGAGTTCGGTCATGAGGTCCAGTGCCTGCTGGGACCCGGTGGTGACCACGACGTCATCGGGATCTGCACCCGCGATCCCGTCATAGGACATGACCTCGGTGATGCGTTCGCGCAGCACCTCCCACCCCTGCCCGGAGCCGTACTGCATGGCCTGGGTGCCGTCACGGAGGATCAGCTGCCTGGCGGACTCCGCCAGTGCCGGGATGGGGAGGTCCTTGAGGTTGGGCATGCCTCCGGCCAGGGACACGACTTCGGGACGGGAGACGACGGAGAAGAGTGCACGGATCTCGGAAGCTCGCAGGTTGTGGGCTCGTTCGGCATAGGAGCCGAACCACGGATCAAGCCTGTTTCCCTGCGTGCCGCCCGAGGGGCGTGTCGTCTCGCTCACGGGACCTTCCTTCTCACCGTCGTGTGCAGCCCGGACGGACTGCATCCCCCCAGTGTGCCACCGCACACCTCACGGGAGCGAGGAGCGCCCGCGCGGAGTGCGGGCCCGTGGCGGACACCCGCGGGGGACGGCCACCTCTCCAGGAACCCAGGACCCGTCGCAGCTGGGGTTACCCGCAAGTTTCGGACGGTTGGATTGTGTTCAGGCAGCCCGGG
>JAKECL010000355.1 GCA_030460725.1 Propionibacterium sp. | reverse complement strand
GGCAACATCCCCGACGGCGGAGGCTGGCGCTACGTCGGCCGACGACAAGGCGAGAGGAACCGCGCAGCCACACCCGACAAGCCGAAGAACAAGCACTACAACCCGCTGATGGGCAAGGCCTACGTCCACACCGTCATCGACGACCACTCCCGCGTCGCCTACGCCGAGATCCACGACGACGAAACCGCCCTCACCGCCACCGCGGTCCTCATCCGGGCTGTCGAGTGGTTCAATGCCCGCGGCATCACCGTCGAACGCGTCCTGTCCGACAACGGCGGCGCCTACCGCTCACACTTGTGGCGCGACACCTGCGCCCAGCTCGGGATCAAGCACAAACGAACTAGGCCGTATCGGCCCCAGACCAACGGGAAGATCGAACGTTTCCACCGCACCCTGGCCGACGGCTGGGCCTACGCCCGCTGCTACACCTCCGAAGCCGAGCGTCGAGGTGAACTCGAAGCCTGGCTGCACTACTACAACCAGCACCGGCCCCACACGGCCTGCGGCAACCGGCCGCCTTTCACGCGATTGACTAACGTCCCCGAGCAGTACAGCTAGGACGAGTACGACCAGGGCCGCGCGGACGGCTGAGAAGCCACTGGCGAGCTCCTCGTGAAGACCCCACAAGCCCGCGAGAAGGACACCTGAAGCACCCGTGTGGGGCCTGATCCGGTGCTCATCGACGGACCGGATCGCCTAGTCAGGCCTCCTCGTTAGTTTATTGCCCGGGCCACCCGCCATATGGAACAAGCTGACTGTGCTGAGACCGGGCGCTCAGAAGGTTCTTAAATGAAGCGCTTGCGCGCGAATCTCGCTATCGACTAAAGTTTTAGTTGTTGGCGCGAGGTCAACTCAAGCGCTTCTGGAGGTCGGATATGCATCCTGCTGCTACTGCTGGAGAGGTGCTTGGCGGTCACGCCAGGGCGACGGCTGAGCTGCTCGTCGAGACCATCCGTGGGACGCATGCGAGGTTTGCGGAGGCGCACGTGGTCTCCGGGACCAAGTACGGAAACTGCTTCGGTACGCAGTGGCGGGACCTGCTCGACGATGTGGCGGTGGCTTTCGAGCGGCGGGGTTACCGCACCTACAGGCCGCCGATGGCGGGTTACAGGCTTCCCGTGATCAATGACTGCCTGGTGTATGTCTGGCGCTTGCGGGAGTCGCGGACCGATGTGTCCTCTTTCGCGTCCAGTCCCACCCGTGAGAACGTGTTCTCCACCCCGATGCTGGCTCCCATGCTCTTCGAGCCGGAGGTGGACCCTGAGAGCGGTGAGGCCCAGACCGCGGAGGCTGCTGAGCTCGAGCAGATAATCGACGCTGCTACTGAGGCCGTGATGCCGTTGGTGCTGGTCACTGTTCGTTCTTCGCCTCGGCAATCGCCGGTGATCGAGTGGGGGCTGGCGGTGCGGGACTCGGACACGGGTGAGGTCCGTCTGCTTGGTGGCGAGATGCTCTCGGTCCCTGAGCCGCAAGCTAGTCGAGCAGCTGCCTCTGTCGAGCCCTTCGACAGCGGCGTGCCGACCCCGCCTCCGCTTGAGCCGAGGAAGCAGGAGGGTACGGATCCCGATGCGCGATGACACGCCGGGACTGTTCGACCTTCCCGGCTCGGCGCAGACTCATGGCCGCTTCGATGCGGCGCGTCTAACGCAGGCTCGCTACCGGAAGGGCTGGACCAAGGCACAGCTCGCCAAGGAAGTCGGAGTCACGTCGGCCGCCGTCGGCCAGTACGAGGCTGGAGTAAACGCACCGCGTGCCAGCACCATCGAGCAATTGGCGAAGGCGTTGGGGGTGCGCCCTGACTTCTTCTCTGTGGGGCGGCCGCATGCTCGCCTGGAGACCGTGAACGCTCACTTCCGTAGTCTGCGGTCGACCAAGGTCAGCGACCGTCAGAAAGCGTTGGCGATGGCCACGCTGGTGTGGGAGCTTACGTTCGCTCTGGAGCGCCATGTGAAGCTGCCGGACGCTGATCTTCCTCAGATCGAGACGGGAACGTCGCCGGCCGAGGCGGCTGTTGCTCTACGCCGGCACTGGGGTCTTCCAGATGGGCCTGTGCGGCATCTCGTGGCCACGACTGAGTCGCACGGCATCGTCGTGTCGGTACGGCCTCTCAATGAGGTCGGCGACGTCGATGCGTTCTCTGTTGTCATCGTCGGTCGGCCGCTTGTGATCACGACGCCGCGGCGGACCGAGAACGTGTTCCGACATCGCTTCTCGATCGCTCACGAGCTGGGCCACCTGCTCCTCCACCGTGATGTGGAAGAGCGCGGCGCTGCGATCGAGAAAGAGGCCGACGAGTTCGCGGCAGCTTTCTTGACCCCTGCTGCCGACATGGACGCGGCGCTGCCGCAGCGCCTCGACCTGACAGAGCTCGACCGCTTGGGTCGGACCTGGGGCGTATCACCGCACTCGCTGGTGCGCAGGATGGTCGAGCGCGGCAGGACGACGGAGTCATCCGCGCGGCGCGCTTACCAGCGGCTGGCGATGATCAACGACCCCTTGGCTGACCCCTCGAGCGCCTATCCGGGCGAGGTTCCCATGCTGTTGAAGGCAGCCGCAGACCTGGCGGGGGAGTACGGCGCAGGCATCCCCGTGTTGGCGGAGGAGCTCAAGGTGCCGCCAGCACTTGTGCGGGACCTGCTCGGGGAGCCCGACAGCCGGCCAGTGCTTCGTCTCGTGTGAGAACCCGGCAGAGCAAGAGGCCGATGTCGTTCGGTTGCTATCTGTTCTATTGGGCAAGTCGGTCATGTTGTGGATTCCAGGGTTGCGGTATCACGCGTCACGAAGGGGCTCTTCACGAACGAGGGATGCTCCTATATCTGTCAAGCGGCGTGTTGGTGATGGGTGAGGTAGTCA
>JAKECL010000354.1 GCA_030460725.1 Propionibacterium sp. | reverse complement strand
CTCCTGTGGCACCGAGCGGAGGGGCTTGGGGTGTCAGGACAGGGCCGCGGCCACCGCCAGGCGCAGGGAGGTCTGGAACTTGGTCTCGCGCTCCTCTGCGCTCATGTTCTGGGAGGCGTCGAAGAGGTGGTCGGAGACGGTCAGGACCGTGAGTGCCTGACGGGAGAACTGCGCGGCGACCGCGTACATGGCTGCAGCCTCCATGTCCACACCCAGCACCCCGTACCCGGCCAGGCGCTCGGTCTGCCCCTCGGGCGCGAAGTAGAAATGGTCCTTGGAGATGATCGTGCCGACGTGGACGGGGTCCTCGGGGCCGGCGGCCTCGACTGCCGCGCGGGCCAGTTCGAAGCTCGCGACGGCGGAGAAGTTCACGCCCGGGATCCGTTGCTGGTTCATGTTGGAGTCGGTGTGGGCTCCCATGGCAACGACTGTGTCGCCCACGTGGACCTGGGGTGAGATGCCCCCGCAGGTACCCACCCGGATGACGCGCTGGACGTCGAAGAACCTGAACAACTCCGTGACGTAGATGGTGGCGGAGGGCTGCCCCATGCCCGAGCCCATCACGGAGAGAGGACGGCCGTCGACCTCACCGGTGAACCCGAGCATTCCCCGCACATCGGTGACCAGACGGGGCTCTTCGAAGAGCTGCTCCGCAATGCGCTGGGCGCGGCGGGGGTCTCCGGGCATCAGGACGGCGGGTGCGAAGTCCCCGGGTTCGGCGTTGATGTGGGGGGTGGACATGTGTTCCTCCGAGACGGACCGCTGCACGATCAGGTGGGTGGCGCGCCTACCTCGGCGCGCGGGTCCTCCATTGTGCGCACCCCGGGCCCCTGCCTGTCCACACCTGCTCCGCGGAGGTGTCGGATCGCACGGATCCGGCACGGTGGTCCCGTCGGTCAGGGATGGACCGGGCCCGCGCATGCGTGGGCTCTCCACCAACACGCGACGTCGCAGGTCATACGCGTACCGGGTCCGCGCATGCGTGGGCTATCCTGCGAGTTGGTCGACCGGGCCGACTGTGCCGGTCCAGCACATGATGAAAGGTCCCGCATGTCACTCCGGATGGTCGCCTTCGACCTCGATGACACCTTGGCACCCTCGAAGTCCCCTCTGCCCCCACTCATGGACCGGCGCCTGTGTGAACTCCTCGACCACGTCGAGGTCTGCATCATCTCCGGTGGCCAGATGGGGCAGTTCAAGGCCCAGGTGCTCGACAACCTCCACGCCGACTCCAAGGAGCTCCGGCGTCTTCACCTGATGCCGACCTGTGGCACGCGCTACTACCGCCACCGCGAGGGCCGCTGGGAGGAGGTCTATGCCCACGACCTCACGCCCGGGGAACGCTCGGCGGCCATCGATTCCCTGGAGCGTCACGCCCGTGAGCTCGGTCTGTGGGAGGAGAACCCCTGGGGTGACATCATCGAGGACCGCGGTTCCCAGATCACCTACTCGGCGCTGGGGCAGGAGGCTCCCCTGGAGGCGAAGCGGGCTTGGGACCCCACCGGGGAGAAGAAGAGGGCCCTGCGTGATGCGGTGGCCGCAGACCTCCCCGACCTGGAGGTCCGAGGAGGGGGATCGACGTCGGTGGACATCACGAGACGGGGCATCGACAAGGCGTACGGCATGGCGAAGTTGGTCGAGATGACCGGAGTGCCTGCCCACGACATGCTCTTCATCGGGGACCGTCTGGATCCCGGTGGCAATGACTATCCGGTCAAGGATGCCGGCTACCCGACGCACGCGGTGTCGGGGTGGGAGGACTGCGCGGACTACATCGCCGAACTCGTCGCCGATCTGGACCGCGCCAGAGCCTGAACGGTCTGTGGGAGACGCCCGCGGGGGTCCGGGGTCTCCTCCCCGGTGTGGAGGTGCAGGCGGAGGCGCCCTCGCCCGAGGTACCCATGCCAGCGGCGTCACCTCATTCGGGTGCCCGTCGGGTCAGTCCCGCGCGTCCTCCGCGGCCCTGACGCCCGCGTGTTCCGCCGGGCCCACACCCACGGCACGGGTGGCCCAGAATGCGACGGCCGAGGCAGCGGCGACGTTCAGGGAGTCCACGTGCCCAGCCATCGGGATCCGCACGATCACGTCCGCCGCCTCCACCGCGTCGTGGGTCAGACCGTCCCCCTCAGTTCCCAGTGCCAGTGCGATCCGGGATCCCGGATCCGTGCAGAGGGGAGAGGCGACGAAGTCGTCCAGGGACACCGAGTCCTCCGACAGGGCGAGCGCCGCGACGGTGAATCCCGCCGCATGCAAGGTGTCGACCGTGGGCCATTCCGGGATCCGTGTCCAGGGCACCTGGAAGACGGTTCCCATGGAGACCCGCACGGAGCGGCGGTAGAGGGGGTCCGCGCACCGCGGGCTCACCAGCACGGCGTCCACACCCAGTGCCGCCGCCGAGCGGAACACGGCACCGACATTCGTGTGGTCCACCAGGTCCTCCAGCACCGCCACCCGTCGAGCCCCTCGACCTCCTCGGGCTTGTGAGAGCACCTCGGTGACCGACGGGAGCACCGGTCGTTGCATGGCTGCAAGCGCCCCGCGGTGCAACCGGTAGCCGGTGATGGTGCGCAGCATCGCTTCCGGTGCGACGAACACGGGCACGTCACCGCCGTCCCGGGCGCCGGTGGACTCCACGATCAGTGATGTCATCTGGTCCAGCCAGCGGGGAGCCATGAGGAAGGAACGCGGGTGGTGTCCCGCCTCCACGCTGCGCATGATGACGTTGTGGGACTCCGCCATGTAGAGACCGCGTTCGGGCTCCATGGCGGAGCGCAGGCGGACGTCCGTCATGGAGATGTAGTCCTCCAGGCGGGGGGCGTGGGGGGCGTCGAGGTGGATGAGCACCCCGCCATTA
>JAKECL010000353.1 GCA_030460725.1 Propionibacterium sp. | reverse complement strand
CACAGGGCAGCGGCCGCCCTCGTCACCGGACCCACGCCACCGCAGCGCACCATCCCCCACCCCCTCCACGCATCACCACACCCGACACCGGGTCAGACCTGCGCCCATGCTAGGGCACAGCTCGTGTGCGTTCGCGCCCGGCCCGTGGGAGACTGTGCAATGGCGCGCGCCCACGTGGCGCGCATCGTCCTGTCCCGCAACCCAGGAAGGTCGTCCCCATGCCGGGTCTGAACCTCACTCGCGACGAGGCCGCACAGCGTGCCCAGGTCGTCTCCGTCTCCCACTATGACGTGGAGCTGGACCTCACCGGGGGTGACACCGACTTCCGATCCCTCACCACCATCACCTTCGACGCCACCGAGGGCGGGGAGACCTTCGCGGACCTCGTGTCCAACTACGTCACCTCGATCACCCTCAACGGATCGCCCGTGGACACCTCCGCCCACCAGGACTCACGCATCGCCCTGTCGGGACTGGCCGAACACAACACCCTGGTCGTGGACGCGAAGTGCCAGTACATGCACACCGGGGAGGGCCTGCACCGCTTCGTCGACCCGGCAGACGGCCAGGCCTACTGCTACTCCCAGTTCGAGGTCCCCGACGCCCGACGCGTCTACACGACCTTCGAGCAGCCCGACCTCAAGGCCACCTTCACCTTCACCGTGACGGTGCCCTCCGGATGGACCGTCTTCTCCAACGCACCCACCCCTGAACCGGAGCGGAGCGAGGCGGGCTGGCGCTATGCCTTCCCCGAGACGGAGCGGATCTCCACCTACATCACCGCCATCGTCGCCGGGCCCTACCAGGGGGTCACCGACTCGCTGACCTCCTCCGACGGGCGCGAGATTCCGCTGGGTGTGTGGTGCCGCGCCTCCCTGCTGGAGCACCTGGACGCCGACGCCATCCTCGACACCACCCGCAAGGGCTTCACGTTCTTCGAGGCGCAGTACGGCATCCCCTACCCCTTCACCAAGTACGACCAGATCTTCGTGCCCGAGTACAACGCGGGGGCCATGGAGAACGCCGGATGCGTGACGTTCCGCGACCAGTACATCTTCCGCACGCGTCCCACTTCCGCCCAGCTGGAGACGCGCGCCAACACCATCCTCCACGAGCTGGCCCACATGTGGTTCGGCGACCTGGTCACCATGCAGTGGTGGAACGACCTGTGGCTGAACGAGTCCTTCGCGGAGTTCATGTCCCACCTGGCACTCGCCGAGGGCACGGAATGGACGGACGCGTGGATCGGCTTCCTACTGCGCAAGGACTGGGGCCTGCGCCAGGACCAGATGCCCACCACCCACCCCATCAAGGCCGAGATCCGCGACCTGGCGGACGTCGAGGTCAACTTCGACGGCATCACCTACGCCAAGGGCGCCTCCGTCCTGCGCCAGCTGGTCAGCTACGTGGGACGTGAGCACTTCTTCACCGGCCTGCACGAGTACCTCACCGCCCATTCCTACGCCAACGCCACCCTGGACGACCTCCTGGGTGAGTTGGAGAAGGCCTCCGGACGCGATCTGGCGCGCTGGTCGAAGGTCTGGCTGGAGGAAGCCGGCGTCACGCTGCTGCGTCCCGTCATCGAGGTCGGCGAGGACGGGCGCCTCACCCGTCTGGCCGTCGAGCAGTCCTCCTTCACCCCCGGTTCCTCCCTGCGTCCTCACCGTCTCGCCGTGGCCGGGTATGCGCTCGGCTCCGACGAGGGCGACGCGGTGGAGCAGGTCTTCCACGAGGAGTTGGACGTGGACGGGGCGATCACCGAGGTGCCCGGCGCCATCGGTGTCCCCCGCCCTGACCTGGTGCTCGTCAATGACGGGGACCTCGCCTACGCGAAGGTCCGCCTGGATCCCGAGTCCCTGGACTTCGCAATCGCCAACATCACGAAGTTCACCGACTCCCTCACGCGCAACATCATCCTGGGCTGCGCCTGGGACATGGTGCGCGACGCGGAGATGGCGCCCCGGGCCTTCCTGGACCTGGCGATCGCAGCCCTGCCGGTGGAGCGCAACATGTCGATGCTCCAGCTCAGCCTGCGCCACATCGAGGAGACGGTGCGCACCTTCGTGGCTCCTGCTGCCCGCTCCGATGCGCAGGTGTCCGTGGGTGACCGCCTGCTGCTGCTGGCCCGCGCCGCCGCTGCGGGCTCGGACCAGCAGCAGATGCTGGTGCAGGCCGCCGCCCGCAATGCCACGACGCCGGAGCAGTTGGCGGCCGTCCGCGCCCTCTTCGACGGGTCGGACACGCTGGAAGGACTGGACGTCGATGTCGACCTGCGGTGGGACCTGCTGATCGCCCTGGTGCGCGGTGGCGTGGCCGACGAGGGCGACATCCTGGTCCAGGAGGCCACCGACCAGACGATGACCGGTCAGCAGAATGCGGCAGCAGCCCGGGCTGCGAAGGCCGATGCCGCCGTGAAGTCGGCGGTGTGGGAGTCGATCCTGCGAGACCAGTCCATCGCCAATGACACCCGCTGGGCGATGGTTTCGGGCTTCTGGGCACAGGTGTGCACCGCGCCGGAGCTGTACGTGCCCTTCGTCGCCGACTACTTCGCCTCCTTGGACCAGGTGTGGGCGGACAACACCTTCCACACCGCGGAGGACCTGGTCACCCTCATGTTCCCGCAAGGGCTTGCGGGTTACGTGGAGGGTGTGGACCTGGTCGCACAGGGCAATGCCTGGATCGACGCCCATCCGGAGGCCTCGGCGGCGTTGGTGCGAATCCTGCGCGAACGGATCTCAGTGGTCGAGCGCATGCTCGCCGCCCAGAGCGCCGACGCCTGAGCCGGGCCCGGCTGAGGTGGGGGGGGGGGGGGCCCCCCCGGGGCCCGCCCCCCCCCCCCCCACACCCCCACGGGTTGGAA
>JAKECL010000008.1 GCA_030460725.1 Propionibacterium sp. | reverse complement strand
CACTCCCCGGTGACACGCCCACGCCGTTCGTCCCGGACCCGGGGTCCTCGCTGACGTGCGGTCCCGGGGCCGGAGGTGTCGCCCTCGTCCGCCTCAGTCCTGTGCCCGAAGGTCTGCGGTGTCCGCATCGGTGATGTCGGCGAGGTCCAGGGGAGACAGCTCCACGGAGAGTCCCCGTTTGCCTCCCGACACCATGATCGTGTCGTGGTCCAGCGCGGTCTCGTCGAGGAACGTGCGGTGGGCGGTGGTCTGCCCCAGCGGCGAGATGCCACCGACCACGTAGCCGGTGCGACGCTGGGCGACATGTGGGTCAGCCATCTCGGCATTCTTGTGGCCCGCGGCCCGGGCGATCGCCTTCAGGGAGAGATGGTGATCCACCGGCACCACGCCCACCACGTACTCCTCGCCGTCGCACACCACCATGAGGGTCTTGAACATGCGGGTCGGGTCGCCCCCGATCTGGGAGGCCGCCTCCTCCCCGAAGGAACGGGCACGCGCGGAATGGACGTACTCGTGCACCGTGTAGGGAACTGATGCGGCTTCCAGTGCCTCGATGGCCCGCGTGGGAGCGGATGCCTTGTGTGACTTCGACATCACAACCTCAGAACAGCCGCGCGCCCGGGGACTCCACCACCTGCTTGCCGAAAGGGAAGCAGGTGATGGGGATCAGCTTGACGTTCGCGATTGCCAGGGGAATGCCGACGATGGTGATGGCTTGGGCGATGGCGGTTGCGATGTGGCTGATGGACAGCCACAGGCCCGCCACCAGGAACCAGACGACGTTCATCAGTGCCGAGCCGACACCGGCACCGGGCTTGTCCACGACCTCGCGTCCGAAGGGCCACACCACGAAGCCGGCCATGCGGAAGCATGCGACACCGGCAGGGATCGTGATGATGAAGATGCACGCGACCAGGCCGAAGAACACGTAGGCGATGAAGAGTTCGAGGCCCGCGAAGAGGAACCAGATGATGTTGAGCAGGGTTCGCACCGGACAGCCTTTCCCCGGCCGTCCTCGGGCCGGTCCTGGCCCCAGTCTCCCACGACCGGGTGCCCGGGTGCTCCCGCGATGGCTCGGAGGTGGGTCCTGGCCCACCGCTCAGCACCCACCGACTTCAGCCCCTGCGCAGGTGGGAGCCGTCCCCGCGGATGGCGGGCGCATCGGGGAGGACCCCCTTCCCTCCTTTGCGTGCGCGAGCCCCCCGTCCTTCCGCGTACCATCGTCGGATGACCTTGGCACAGCGCATCGACCACACCTGTGGTCGAATCCTGGCAGCCATGGACGCCTGCGGTCGCAGCGACCGGTGCGACCTGGAGCTGGCCGTGAAGACCCGCACGGCGGAGACCTACCGGGAGGCCGCACGCCTCCTGGCCGATCGTGGACTGCCTGTGCTGCTGGGACACAACCGTGTCCAGGAGGCGCGTGCCACCGCCGAGGCGATCAGGGAGGTCCCGGGAGCCCGGATCCACCTCATCGGTCCCCTCCAGTCCAACAAGGTCAACCAGGCGGTCTCGGCCGCGGACCTCATCGAGACGGTGGACTCCGTGGAACTCGTGGAGCGCATGGATCACCGCCTCAGGAGCAGGTTCCCGGTGTTCGTCCAGGTCAACACCTCCGGGGAACCCTCCAAGCACGGATGCACCCCCCAGGACGCTCCCCGTGTCGTGGCCGCCATTGAGATGGCCTCCCACCTCTACCTCCACGGCTTCATGACCGTGGGACTGAACTCGGACCAGGAGCATGCCGTACGCACCAGCTACGCGCGCCTGCGACAGGTGCGCGATGAAGCCGCCGTGCATCTGTGCACCACGGACACCGATCTGGCACTGTCGATGGGGATGTCGGCTGACCTGGAGTGGGCGGTCTCCGAGGGGGCGACGATCGTCCGGGTCGGCAGCGCCGTCTTCGGCCCCCGTCTCCAGCGTTGACCACCCTCAGCACCGACCGTCCCCAGCGCTGACCATCCCCAGCACCGACCGTCCCCAGCGCTGACCACCCTCAGCACCGACCACTCCGACCCCGCTCCCGTCCCCACGGGTCCGACGGTCGGGGTGACTCCGCCACCCTCGTGCTGCGCCCGCGCAGGTCCACGCCCTGCGGGGCGCATCGCGGGAGGCTCAGACCTCCGGAGTCGCGGCGGTCCACGCCTCGAAGGGATCCGCCCCCTGGGGCTCCAACCACTCGTAGTCCACCGTCTCCCCGCCCAGACGCCACCGCTGGGGAGTCGGGGTGTCCAGCCAGTCCAGTGGCTCCCCGCCGCCGGGGGCACCGCCGTCCAGGGCCAGGCGCAGGGCGGCCGCCAGGTCCGCGTCCACCCGCTCCCCGCGCGTGGCCGGATCGACCGACACGAAGAGCACCGTCCCCGAACGCGCGACGAGGTCCAGGAAGCGTCGGTCCATCCTCCAGTCCGTGTGGGGGGTGGAGGCCACGCAGTCGGCGTCCAGCGCGAAGAACGCCCGGTGCTGGCCCAGGCGGAAGCCCAGGGTGTTGATCCCGGTGCGTCGTGTGCGGTCCCAGTCCAGACCAGAGGTGTCGTCCCCGGTGCGCACGATGTGGGTGTGGCCAGCAGCCAGGTGGCCCACGACATTGCAGCCCAGCACCAGTGAGTCCCCCGCCGCCCGGTGGATCTGCCGGTAGAAGCCGACCAGGGCTTCGGCAGTGGTCATCGTGGGATCAGCCAGTGCAGGGCCTTCCACTCCCCCCAGTGCCCCCATGTCGGGACCCCATCGACCCAGGAGGTCATAGGTCGAGAAGTCATGTTTGATGAGCTCGAAACCCCACCCACTCAGCCGCGACACGTCCTCGGAGACCTGGTCCAGGACCTGCGCGCAGGACGGGTCCAGAGCCAGTGCCCCGTCACGGGGGCCCACGGTGGCCAGGTGCCGACCGGTGTCCGTGGTCACCGTCCCGACGCCGCTCGGCATGTGCCCGGCGCCCGGCCCGTGCCCCGTACCCGGAGCCGCCTCCTCCCGGCGCAGCAGTGGCCGGTACCAGATGCCCGGCCGCACCCCCTGGTCGCGGATCGCTGATGCGACCTCGACCATGTCCGGGAACTCGGGGACGCGCCCGCGATCCCATGGCCCACCTGAGGCACGCAACCCGTCAGCCGTCCCTGCGGGGCTCCATCCGTCGTCGACGACCATGAAGGGACGTACCGGATGGTCACCCACGAGGTCGGCGATCGTCCGGGCGTCGCCCACCACGGCCCGCGTGTCGAAGTCGCGTCCGTAGGCGTAGTACCAGTTGTTCGCCCCCACCACGGGCTGGGGAGGCAGCAATGGGTCGGTGCACAGCAGGTGTGCCAGTGCGCGCTGGGTGTCGAACGCCGAATCCTGCCCCTCCACCGCACGCACGGTGGCCGCGTGGAGCAGTCTGTCCCCCGGCTCCACCGCCGCACCGCCCGAACGCAGGTCGAGGACCAGGGACACGCCCTGCGTGTCCACCAGCCAGAAGGCGAAGGCACCTCCACGCACCTCCACACCCGCGCCCCAGGTCCGGTCGTCCCTCGGATCGTGGGCCAGGAACATCCACGGCAGGGGACGCTCGGCACGCGGCACCCGCCATTCGAGCTCGCCGTAGGAGCGTTCCCACGCATCACCCAGGATGCGACAGCCGCGGGCCCGAGTCGTGTGCCATCTCAGCAGGATGCGCGCGACCCGGGTGCCTGCGACGTCCACCCGCAGACCCCTGCCCTGGGGCTGCAGGTCGACGCGCAGACCGCTGCGCGCCGGGTCCTGCCAGGAACCAGCGGGGGTGACCTGCACCCTCACCAGGTCCGGCGCCACCGTGGTCGTCTCGGTCATGCATTCCTCCGGTGTCAGTCAGTGCTCTGCAGGTCGGGGTCCATTCCGGTCAGAACCCGCGCAGGTCGGGCCCCGGGGACCAGTGCACCATCCCGCGGGTCGCCGTGTGGGCACAACCGCGCGGGGGAGTGAAGTCGGCGGCGTCGCCCTCGTCGGTGCAGGAGCGCGGGGGCGGGAGCGCCCGCCCACCTCCCCGATCTGGTGGCGGGCGTTGCTCAGGGCAGGCGGTGCACCCATTCCGGGGTGGCGAACTTGGTTTCGCAGCGTCTGCGCGCGACCTCCAGGTCGTCCTCGGTGATGGTGCCCTCCGTCGCGTGGTACTTGTCGCGGAAGTGCTCGAAGAAGACGTCCAGGATCGCCTCGCGTTCCATGCCGGTCTGGGAACGCATGGGGTCCACGCGCTTGACCGCGCTGCGGGTGCCCTTGTCGCGCAGCTTCTCCTTGCCGATGCGCAGGACCTCCATCATCTTCCCCGCGTCGATGTCATAGGACATGGTGACGTGGTGGACCATGTAGCCGTTCGCGAATCGCTTCTGGGCTGCCCCTCCGATCTTGCCGACCTCGGAGGCGATGTCGTTGAGGGGGATGTAGCGCGCCTTCACGCCGATCTTCTCCAGGACCTCCATGACCCACTGGTCCAGGAAGGGGTAGGACTGCTCGAAGCTCAGTCCGTCCACCAGGGCGGTGGGGACCACCAGGGAGTACGTCACGCAGTTCCCGGGCTCCATGAACATGGCTCCGCCACCCGTCACCCGGCGCGAGACCGTGATGCCGTACCTGTCCACGCCGTCCTGCCAGATCTCGTTGTCATAGGACTGGAAGGAGCCGATGACGACCTGGGGCGCGTTCCACTCCCACAGGCGCATGAAGGGCTTGCGGCGGCCCGCGGCGACCTCCTCCACCAGGGTCTCGTCCATCGCGACGTTGAGCATGGGATCCACCACCGGGCCGTGGATGACGTCGAAGTCGATGTCGTCCCAACTCAGGGCATGCCCCAGGGCACGGCGCAGGGCGATGCCAATCCCTTGGGGAGTGACACCGAAGAGCGTGTCCGAGGGCGCCAGTGCCGCCTCCACCCGAGCGGCGGCGTCTGCCGCGGAGATCCCGACAGGTGCCCCCTCCAGGGAGGCGGTGATACGGCCGAGCGCGTCATCGGGATCCAGGAAGAAGTCCCCTGCGACCCGCAGGTCCGAGAGGACGCCGTCGGACTCCTCGACATCGATGACGACCAGCTTGCCGCCGGGAATCTTGTACTCACCATGCATGTCCCCATTCTCCGTCGAGGGGGTCCCGGGGCGCACTCTCGCACGACGACGAGTCCGGGTGAGGGCGCTCACGTCCGCAAGCGCGATGCGAGCTCATGCCGCTCGACGATGATCCGGCGTCGCCCTCGTCGGATGGAGCGGGCCCCGCGACGACCCGGCGTCGCGAGCCCCGGAACCCACCCTGTCAGGGCTCCACGAGCAATGACGTCACCCCGGCGGCCAGGAGCCCCCACCAGTACCCGTCGAAGAGGGCCTCCCAGGAGGCCTCGATGAGGTCGGTGCCGACCCCGACCGTGGACCAGGTCCGTTTGCCGTCGCTCATCTGCAGGAGCACCCGGATCGTGGCGTCGGTGCCGACATGGGACTCGTCGAGGATCCGGACCCGGAAGTCCACCAGGTCGAAGTCCCCCACCACCGGGTAGTTGCGGATGAGGACCTCGCGCAGGGCTCGGTCCAGGGCATTGACGGGACCGTTGCCCTCGGCGGTGCGGATGTGGCGGCAGTCGGTGTGGATCTTGACCGTGGCCTCGGTCTGGGTGAAGGGGTGACCGTCGACCTCGGCGATCTCCTGGGTGGTGGCCTTCCAGGACTCCACGCGCACGAAGCGGGTGAGGTCCCCCATGAGGTCGCGCAGCAGCAGCTCGAAGGAGGCGTCCGCGGCGTCGTAGGTGTAGCCCTCGGCCTCGCGTTGCTTGACCAGGCGGGCGACATCCTGGGAGACGCCGGGGCGGCCCGAGAGGTCAATGCCCAGTTCCTTCGCCTTCAACTCGATGCTGGCCCGCCCCGCCATCTCCGAGACCAGCATGCGCATGTCATTGCCCACCTGTCCCGGGTCGATGTGCTGGTAGAGATCGGGGTCCACGCGGATGGCGGAGGCGTGCAGTCCGGCCTTGTGGGCGAAGGCCGACTGGCCGACATAGGGATCGCGGGTGAAGGGTGCGATGTTGACCAGCTCCGACATGTGCTGGGACACCGAGGACAGGCGCGCGATCCGGTCCTCGGGTACCACGTCGTAGCCGAACTTGAGCTGCAGGTTCGCGAGGCAGGTCAGGAGGTTCGCGTTCCCTGTGCGTTCCCCGTAGCCGTTGACCGTGCCCTGCACCTGTCGCGCACCTGCCTCCACGGCGGCCAGCGTGTTGGCCACCGCGCACCCGGTGTCGTTGTGGCAGTGGATCCCCAGCTCCACATGGCCGAACCCCTCGGTCTCCAGTGTCGCGCGCACCCGCGAGGTGACGGCCGCGATGGTGCCCGGCAGGTTCCCACCATTGGTGTCGCAGGGAATCACCGCACTGGCCCCGGCGCGCGCCGCGGCCAGGAGCACGGCCATCGGATAGTCCGCATCGACCGCCAGGCCGTCGAAGAAGTGCTCAAGGTCGACCATCACCTCGGCCCCGCGGGTCAGGAACGCCACCGTGTCCTCCACCATCCGCAGGTTCTCCTCCAAGGTGGTGCGCAGGGCCGAGACGACGTGGCGCGGGTCGGATTTCGCGACCAGGGTGATCACGGGCGCCCCGCAGTCGCGCAGGGCCAGGACCTGCGGGTCCTGGGAAGGGTCCGCGCCGGGCTTGGTCGTGGCCCCGAACGCCGCCAGACGCGCATGGGAGAGGCGGAGGTCGCGGGCGCGACGGAAGAACTCCGTGTCCTTGGGGATGGCACCGGGCCATCCCCCTTCGATGACGTCGACACCCAGGTCGTCCAGCACTGCGACGGCGGCGAGCTTGTCCTCCACCGACAGGCTGATCCCCTCCTGCTGGGCGCCGTCGCGCAGGGTCGTGTCGTACAGGGAGACGCGTGTCATGGCGACAGTGTGGCAGCACCGCGCCCGCTGGCCGACATCCTCCCGCGTGGCGGGACGAGGGCGGACCCGCCACCTGCGCTCCACGACCTGCCCGGCAGCGCCACTCCCATGCGCCCGTGGCAGGTCGCTCGCGGGACCCCTCCCCGAGCCTCACCGCCAGGCGAGCCTCCAGGCCCGCGCCCGACCCACGGACCAACCCCCTCCCCGAGCGTCACGGCCCGGCTCTCCCTAGGCTGACCGCATGGCGCACAACATCACTGTTCCCACAGGGGTCCCGGTCGAGGACCACCTGGAGTCGGTGTCCGCGCGACGCCGGGAGGAGGCCCGTGTCCTCATCGGCCTCATGGAGGAGGTCACGAATGAGCCCGCCCGCATGTGGGGGCCCAGCATCATCGGTTTCGGCGCCTACCACTACACCTACGAGTCCGGTCGCCAGGGTGACGCCGCACTGGCCGGATTCAGTCCCCGCGCGGCGAAGCTCTCGATCTATCTGCCCGACGGGTGCGCACGCCATGAGGCAGCTCTGGCGCGACTGGGCCCCCACACCACCGCAGTGTCCTGCCTCTATGTCACACGCCTGTCGGCCATCGACCTCGAGGTCCTGCGAGACGTTCTCACCGACTCCGTCGCCACTGTCAGGGCCATGCACGCTGCCCCCACGACGCCGGAGGACTGACATGAACACCGACACCTTCGCCCGCGCCACCGGCATCCCCTGGGAGGAATGGCTGGTCGTCCTCGGCAGCGCCGGTGGATCCGGGCTCACCCACCGCGGCCTCGCACGCGTCGCAGGCGCCGCCATCGAGGAGCGTGGGGCGTGTGCGAATCCCGACTGGTGGGCGCAGTCCGTGGCCATCGCCTTCGAGCGCCACATCGGGCGCCGCAGCATCGGCCAGGGCGCGGGCGGCACATATTCCGCCTCCTGCTCACGCACCCTGTCGGGCACCCTTGACGAGGTCGCCGCCGCCTGGGTGCACCGAGCCACCACCGATGGACTGCCCCTGGGCCTGTCCTGGGAGGGCGAGGCCCGCCTCACGGGCAGTGAGAAGTGGCGCTACTGGCGCTGCGACCTCTCCGACGGCACACGACTGGTCGCCTCCGTCGGCCTCTCACCGCGCGAGGGCCGCAGCGTCCTCACCCTCAGCCAGGAGGGCCTGGGCGATGAGGCCGCCCGCAGCGAGTCACGCGACGCATGGCGCTCACTGCTCCACGAGGTCACCCCGGTACAGCAGTGACGACGGCGTGGACGAGGCGTCCGGAAGCGTCCGGGAGGCCATGTGCGCCAGAGGCACGGCCCGCATCTGATCGAGGTCCGGCGACCTCTGTCTGAGCGGAGCGATGAATCTCCAGGAGAGCACGGGAGAATCTGGGAAACCGAGCAGGATTCTTCTTGTGGTCTGGACGACACCGATCGTCGCGGGCATGAGGACGACATGGACACGAGGACGCCCGCGCCGGAAGGAATCTCCGGCGCGGGCGGTCGCCCTCGTCAATGACGGGTCAGCGCAGGACCTTCGAGACGTCGCGGGCAGCCCCTGTGGAGGCGGAGGTGGCGGTGGCGGCGTACAGCTGCAGGGCCGGGGAGACCACGCGCTCGCGTGAGAGCGGGGTCCAGGGGTGCTCGCGTGCCTCCTGACGCAGGCGGCGACGCTCCAGTTCCTCGTCGTCGACGTCGAGTTGCAGGAGGCCCTCATTGACGTCGATGACGATCCGGTCCCCGTCCTCGATGAGGCCGATGAGCCCGCCGGCCGCCGCTTCCGGAGAGACGTGACCGACGGAGATCCCCGAGGTTCCGCCCGAGAAGCGACCGTCGGTGATCAGCGCACAGGCCTTTCCCAGGCCGCGACCCTTGATGAAGGAGGTCGGGTAGAGCATCTCCTGCATCCCCGGGCCACCTGCCGGGCCCTCATAGCGGATGACGACGACGTCGCCTGCCTGGACGGTCTTGTCGAGGATGCGGTCAATGGCCTCGTCCTGGGACTCCATGACACGGGCGCGCCCCTCGAAGTGGAAGAGGCTCGGGTCGATGCCTGCGGCCTTGATGATGGCGCCCTCGGGGGCGAGGTTGCCGAAGAGGACGGTGAGGCCGCCGTTCGTGGTGTAGGCGTGGGCGATGTCGCGGATGCAGCCGTTCTCGGCGTCGGTGTCCAGGGTGGCCCAGCGGTTGGAGGTCGAGAACGCCTCCGTGGTGCGCACATTGCCCGGGGCCGCGTGCCAGAGCTCCTGGGCGGCCTCGGTGGCGTGCCCACCGCGCACGTCCCAGTCCGCCAGCCAGGACTCCAGGTCCGGGGAGTGCACGGAGTGGACGGAGTGGCGCAGCAGGCCACCGCGGTCCAGCTCTCCGAGGATGGCCGGGATGCCACCCGCCCGGTGGACGTCCTCCATGTGGTAGTCGTTGTGGTTCGGGGCGACCTTGGACAGGCAGGGCACCGTGCGCCCCAGATCCGCGATGTCGGCGAGGTCGAAGTCGACGCGGGCCTCGTGGGCCGCGGCCAGCAGGTGGAGCACCGTGTTGGAGGACCCACCCATGGCCATGTCCAGAGTCATGGCATTGGCGAAGGCGTCCTTCGTGGCGATGGCACGAGGCAGGACCGAGTCGTCCTCCTCCTGGTAGTAGCGACGGCACAGGTCCACGGCGAGCTCGCCGGCGCGCACGAAGAGGTCCCGGCGCGCCACCTGGGTGGCCAGGGTCGAGCCGTTGCCGGGCAGGGACAGGCCGAGTGCCTCGGTGAGGCTGTTCATCGAGTTCGCGGTGAACATCCCGGAGCAGGAGCCACAGGTCGGGCAGGCCAGGCGCTCCAGGCGCAGGAGCTCGTCATCGGAGATCGAGTCATCCGCGGTGGCGTTCATGACGGTGATGAGATTGCCGTGGCCGGCCGTGGAGGGACCGATGATGTCCTCGGCGGGGATGTTCTTGCCGGCTTCCATGGGCCCGCCGGACACGAAGACGACGGGGATGTTCAGCCGCATGGCTGCGATGAGCATGCCGGGGGTGATCTTGTCGCAGTTGGAGATGCAGACCATGGCATCGGCGCAATGGGCATTGACCATGTACTCCACGGAGTCCGCGATGACCTCGCGTGAGGGCAGGGAGTAGAGCATGCCGCCGTGACCCATGGCGATGCCGTCGTCCACGGCGATCGTGTTGAACTCCTTGGCATTGCCGCCCGCAGCCTTGATGGAGTCGGCGACCAGCTTGCCGATGTCGCGCAGGTGGACGTGGCCGGGGACGAACTCCGTGAAGGAGTTGACCACGGCGATGATCGGCTTGCCGAAGTCGTCGTCGCCCATTCCGGTGGCGCGCCAGAGCGCGCGCGCACCAGCCATGTTGCGCCCCTGGGTGGAGGTTGCTGAACGGAGTTGCCGGCTCATCAGTGTGGTCTCCTTGTCGACGTGCCGATTGTTGACCAGCGTAGGAGGTGGTGGAGCGCGGGGCCCGGTGAGGTCGCCCACCGGACCAAGGTGTACCTCACACCGGGACACGGGCCAGACCATGGCGGTGGGGTTGAGTGGGCTGGATGAAGCCACTGTCCAGGGTTGACCAGGCCTGGCCACGGGCCTCTGGCCTGTCGATATCAGGGCGGCCGCGCTCCCCCACCGCCCACGCATCCGTCCGGTTCCGGGAAGCCCCGTCCACGTCGGCGCTCCCGGGGTCTCAGATCTCCCCTCGGCGTTGCAGCCGGTTGTAGAGCAGCCATCCGATCAGTACCGGAATCCACGTGCTGGTCAGGCGGTACCCGAAGGCAGCGGCCAATGCGGTCCCCGGTGCGAGCCCGAATGCAGTCATGGACGCCACGAGAGCCGCCTCCACCGCCCCGATCCCGCCGGGTGTGGGCGCCGCGGTCGCCAGAGTCTCTCCCACCATGGTTGTGAAGGCCGCCATCACGGGATGGCTCCCACCCGACACCGCAAGGATCGCAGCCCACAATGCGGCAGCACTGCTCAGCGTCGTCCCCGCCGCACCGAGCACCGCCGCGCCCAGCCGACGTGGGGTGCGCACCAGTGTGGTCAGGTTGGAGACGATTTCGCGCCCGTGCTCCTGCCACACCCGTGTCAGTGCCTGCCTCAGCCTCGGCACCCCCAGCGCGACGGCCAGGAGCACCAGGACCAGACCGGTGACGGCCACAACCACGTGCTCGTCCGGCGCCTCGTGCAGCAGGTCGACACTGCGCCCTCCGAAGATGACCAGGGCGGCCAGCAACACCACATGCACCAGGAACTGGACGGCACCCTGCAGACCGACCACCGCACCTGCGACGGGAAGTGGCACACCCCGTCGGTTGAGGTAGCGCACCGCGAGCGCCATGGTCCCCACACTCGCCGGCGTCGCCGTCCCCACGAAGTTGGCCGCGATCTGCATCTCCACGGCGGAGCGGAACGGCATGGTGACGCCCGCGCATGCGCGCAATGACAGCGCAGCGGCAACGGATCCGCACAGGAAGAAGGCGAGAGAGGCGAGCATCCACCACGGGTCGGCCCTCACGAGGGCGTCCGCGACCTTGTCCGCCTGACTGACCAATGGGACAGCCAGGTAGACGACAGTGCCCACCAACACCATCTGCACGATGCGGCGACCGTGCCTCACGCGACGTGCGTGACGAGAGTCCTCGGGCTCCGTCTGCTCACTCACCCCACGATCCTAGGGCTCCAGTCCCGGTCACTCCCGACCCGTGGATCCCGCATCCGGTGTGGACCCCTGTCGTCGGGACACAGGTCGGTGAGCTCACACATGGATCCCGCATCCGGTGTGGACCCCTGTCGTCGGGACACAGGTCGGTGAGCTCACACATGGATCCCGCATCCGGGGGGCGCCCCGCACCGCCCTGCACCACCTCCGGGCGGGCTGGTCCACCGCGCGCCGACTACAGCACCTCGATGGAGTGGACGATCCCGACGACAACCGCGATCGCCGTGGTCAGGTAGCCGACACCCAGGCAGATCGTGGGGAAACGCGTGGCTGCGCCGATCGCTGCCCCTTCGGGCAGATCCTCCGGTGCACTGAGATCCCAATCCCTCTCCACACGGGCAGCATGTGTGAGCGCCATGTGACCGGTGACGATCCCCGGCGCGGGCACCAGGATGAGTAGCCAGACGGCTGGGAGCGGGATGGCCTCCACCCCCACGACACCCGTGAGAAGTGCGAGCACCTCAGCGATGATGACCAGTGCCGCCAGGATGGTGAGCACCGCGGTGAGGCGGGTCAGGGGACGATGGCGTTCGGACTCCGGTCCGGCCACGACCGGTGCCACCCGTGCCGGGCCATCCGGTTCCCCACCTGTGCGCGGCACGCCTGGGGCAGCTCCCGTTGCCGGGTCTCCCCGCGATGCGGAACCAGCCTGCGGTGTGGTCCTCCGTGCCCCGAGGGAGGACGCACCGGCGCCGCCCTCGTCAACGACGATCCCACTGACCCCGCTGTTCCCGGCGACATCGGAGGCGACAACGGACTCCATGGCCACGCCCTCACCCAGGGCCAGCAACGGGTTCTGTTCGTGGGCCTCAAGTTGGACGCGGGAGTGGGAGTAGGAGTACCCGAAGTAGATCGCGAGCCCCACCAACAGCCACACGACAAAGCGCAGCCACGTCTCCACCGCCAGGTTGGCCATCAGCCACATGCACAGGACGCCCGAGAGGATCGGCAGCCACGGGGACCAGGGAACCGTGAAGCCGCGCGGCAGGTCGGGATAGCGCCGGCGCAGCACGGGCACGGAGAAGCTCACCAGCACGAAGGCGCTGAGGGTGCCGATGTTGATCATCTCGGAGAGCTGGCCGACATCGGCGATGGCCGCGATGGCCGCGACGATGACGCCGCACAGGATCTGCAGGCGTGCGGGGGTGCCGCGCCGCGAGGTGTGGGACAGTCCGCGCGGCAGCAACCCGTCGCGGCTCATGGCGAAGACGACACGAGCCAGACCCAGCAGGAGGACCATGACGACGGTCGTCAGACCGATGAGGATGCCGATCGTGATGACCGTACCCACCCAGTTGGCACCGACCAGCCGGAACGCGGTGGCCAGGCTCGGCTCGTCCTCCGCAGCCATCTCCTTGTAGCTGACCATCCCGGTCACGACGATGGTGACGGCGATGTAGAGCAGCGAGACCAGTGCGAGGCCACCGAAGATGCCGCGCGGCAGGGTTCGCTGCGGGTCCTTGGCCTCCTCGGCGGTCGTGGCGACTATGTCGAAGCCGATGAAGGCGAAGAACACCAGGGCCGCTGCGCCCAGCAGCCCGTAGACCCCGTAGCGTGTGGGCTCGGCACCCGACAGGAAGGCGACCAACGTCTGGCGCATGACTCCCGAGGCGCCGTCGGACTCCACCGGCTCCGAGGGCGGGAGGAAGGGCGAGAAGTTCGACAGCTTCACGTAGGAGGCGCCCGCGAGCACGATGAAGATCGTGATGCCGATCTTGATGATGGTGAGCACCGAGTTGACCTGGGAGGTCAGCTTCGTGCCCAGCACGAGCAGGCCGGTGAAGAAGGCGACGATCAGGACCGGCGGCCAGGAGAGCTCGACCCCACCGACCGCGACCTCGGTGGGGATGTCGAGGTTGAGGAACTCGAAGACATTGCGCACGTAGATGCCCCAGTACTTCGAGATGACGGCCGCAGCCATCAGCATCTCCAGGATGAGGTCCCAACCGATGATCCAGGCCACCAACTCCCCCAAGGAGACGTAGGAGAAGGTGTAGGCCGACCCGGACACGGGGATGGCGGAGGCGAACTCCGCGTAGTTCATCACCGCCAGACCGCAGATCACGGCCGCCAGGACGAAGGAGATGATGACGGCAGGACCGGCATAGTTGGCCGCGGCCTGCGCGCCGATGGAGAAGATGCCTGCCCCCACTGCCACGGCCACGCCCATGACCGCGATGTCCCAGGCGGAGAGCTCACGGCGCAGACTGCGCTCGGGGTCCTCCATGTCCTGGGAGACCTGGTCGATCGTCTTCTTCGCGAACAGACTCATTGCCACCCCCCTGTGATGGGACGCCGCGGGGTGTACCCCGCTGACACGTCGCCCCACGTTACGCGGCGTTGCGGCCGGGAAGGAGGTCGTCTCAAGAAGGGGACGCGGCCACGCGGCCGGGCTGCAGGGCCTGCGGCGCCCCGTCAGCCGACCCGGCGTTCAGCCCCGGACCAGGCGGGCGCCCTCGACCAGGGCCTCCAGCTTCGCCCACGCGATGGAGGGGTACACGCGTCCGCCCAGGCCGCAGTCCGTGGAGGCGATGACCCGGTCCTCCCCGACGATGTCGGTGAAGTGGCGGATGCGTTGGGCGACCAGCTCGGGGTGCTCGACGACATTGGTGGAGTGCCCCACGACGCCGGGGATGAGGATCTTGTCCTCGGGCAGGTCGATGTCACGCCACACGGTCCACTCGTGCTCGTGACGGGCATTGGCCGCCTCGAAGGTGTACCCGCGCGCCCTGACCTGGAGGACCTTGTCGACGATGTCGGCCAGAGGGATGTCGGTGGTGTGGGGCCCGTGCCAGGAACCCCAGCACACGTGGAAGCGGACCTGGTCCTCAGGGATGCCCTCCAGGGCACGGTTCAGGGCGTCGATGCGCACCTGAATGTAGTCGCGGTAGTCCTCCAACGCGGGCTCCGGGTTGACCTGGTCCCAGGCCTCGGCGATGGACGGGTCATCGACCTGGACCGTCAGGCCCGCGTCGGTGATCGCCTTGTACTCCTGGTGCAGGGCATCCGCGCACGCCTCCAGGACCTCCACGTCGTCGGCGTAGTAGGCATTGGAGATGCGCGCGGCTGAGCCCGGGGACAGGGCGGCGACGAAACCGTCGGCGGGGGCAAGGCCGTTGGCAGCCAGGGCGCGGGTGATGAAGTCGATGTCGCGGGCGACCGCCTCCTGCCCGATGTAGGTCAGCGGCCCGGTGATGGTGGGGAACACGGTGGACCCACCCCTGGCGATGTGGATACCGGACTCAGGGTCGGAGTAGGCGTCGCGGAAACGCACCCAGTCGCGTCGCTCGGAGAAGGGGGCCAGCTGCACCTTCCCGCCGGCCCGAGGTGGGGCCATGTCGAAGCGTCCGTCCGAGGTGAGGTCCAGGCCCCCGAAACGCGAGAAGGAGTAGAACCACCAGGCGCCGTAGTCGACGGTCTCAGTCATCAGGTGCCCGTACTCGCCGTCGTTGACGACATCCAGGCCGATCTCGTGCTGGCGGTGGACGACCTCGTCGACAGCCGTCTGGAGGATCGCGGCGAAGGCCTCCTCGCCGATCTCCTCGCGACGCGCATTCGCATCGAGCAGTCCCCTGGGGCGCGGCAGGGAGCCGACGTGGGTGGTGCGCAGGGTCATGGTGGGTCCTCTCCTCAGGCCACCACCCTACGCAGCACACCTGGAGCCTCCCGGCGCGTCCGCAAGGTGACCGTTCGTGTCCGTGCCGTCCCCCCGGGGTCGCGGGACCGGACGAACCCACAGCTCCGTGACTCGCCGCTGAGGTCAACGCCCGCGCATGCGCGGGCACACCCGGCAGGGCGCTCACCCAGTACCGCAACCGGTGCTCGACGCCAGCACCTGCGCGGGCACAGTTACCGCGTGCTGTGGGCGGAACCCAGTGATGACTCGGCGCCCGCGCATGCGCGGGCACACCCGGGCGTTCCCTCCGCGCACTCACGCCCGCAGCAACTCATCGGCGCCCAGGCACACGAAACTGGTGCCGTCGAGCGGTCACGGCGCCGCGCACTGGATGACGCGACCGTGTCCACTGGCACTCAGGGCCCGCTCGCAGGCCGCCACGAAGGCCACCTCCCCGCGGTGCAGGGTCAGCTGGGAGGCGCTCCCACAGGGCACCTCACTTCGCAAGGTGACCTCCCCCTCCGTCACGAAGACGATGCGGGGACCCTCACCGGGGATCTGCTCCTCAGCGCCGGCCACGCCGTGGGCTCCACCGGAGGCCGTACCACCTTCAGCCGGGACACCGCTCGCGCCCTGAGTTCCAGACTGTCGGCCGGATGCCGCGCCGCCCTCGTCGGGTTCCTCGTCGGGCTGCCCGCCCGGCACGCCCTCGCTGCTGCCGGAGTCCTCACCCAGTGTCG
>JAKECL010000352.1 GCA_030460725.1 Propionibacterium sp. | reverse complement strand
GGCATCGAGTTGCTCCAGCATCGAGTCGAGGTCGGCGGTGGCGCGGGCGATGCCCCCCCGGGCCTCGATGAGTGCTGCCATGTTGAAGGGGACCGAGAACCCGTACTGCTTGCCCGTGGACTGCTCGAACTGATCGCCCTGGGTGTTGAGGGCCACGTTCATGAAGCCGTTCTTGTTCCGGGCGTCGATGTGGCGCCTCACCGGGTTGAAGATGTTCATCCAGTTCTGTGAGCGTTGGCTGAACAGCGCCTGCGCATCCGCGTCGCCCAGTCGCCGGGCGAGTTGCGCGATGGCGAAGTCGTCGGTGGCGTACTCGAGGGTCCGTGAGGTCGCAGCGTTCTTCGAGTCACCGCTGACCCAGCCGAGCGTCGTGTAGAGGAAGGCGTCGGAGCGGTTGGAGGCCGTTGCTGCGCGGGGCGCGGACTGGGTCTCGACCATGGAGGTCAGGGCCCGCTCGCGGTCGTAGTCGGTGGCACCGAACGCGTCGGTGGCGGCGACGATGACCTGCAGGGAGTCACCGCTCATCTTGGTCTGGACACGGTTGTAGCTCGGCCAGGACGACCACTTCCCGGACTGGTCGACCATGTCCACGATCGACTGGTTGATGTCGCTGGCCACCTGTGGTTCCAGGAGTGCCACCAGCTGTGCCTGGCCCCTGTAGGTGTCCCACCCGGAGAAGTTCACGTAGAAGTGGTGGCCGTCGCGCACGCGGTGGACCTGGTCGTCGTAGCCCGTGTAGCGCCCGTCGGCGTCCTCGAACACGTTGGGGTTGCCCAGTGCGTGGTAGAGGGCCGTGTAGAACTTGGTGTCCGCTTCGGCCGAACCCCCGCGGGCGTCGACGGTGCCCAGTGCCTCCGCCCAGGACTGTCGGGCCGTGGAGCGCACGGTGTCGAAGTCCCAGGTCGCAGTCTCTGCGGAGACGTTGCCGGCAGCGCCCTCGACGGAGACGTAGCTGAGTCCGATGCGGGCGGTGACCTCAGCCCCGTCTGCGAAGCTCAGCCAGGCACCGGCACCGTGTCTGCGGGTGGTGGAGGAGGCGGAGGTCCCACCTGCCGTCATCGAGGCCTCCGACCAGATCCCGAACGACTCGAAGGGCTGGTCGAACGTCGCGGAGAAGTACGCGGTGTAGGAGGGGCCCGTGGCGCAGACGATCTTCGCCGTGACCGAGCCGGAGACGGTCCGGGTCTCCGGGTCGATCACCAGGTCGGAGGCGGAGACGTCGTTGTTCGACCCCGCCGCGTCGATGACCAGGGTGTCGGAGCCGGGGTCCCCGGAGGGGAAGGTGAAGCGGTCGACCGCGGTGCGCGTTGAGGCGGTGAGTTCGGTGGTGACGCCATTGTCCGTCGTCACGGAGTAGTAGCCGGGTTCTGCGGACTCCCGGTCGTGGGAGAAGGGGAGGTGGTAGCGGCTGATGTCGGTGGACGGGTTGGTCGGCAGGGTGGCACCTCCCACCCCGCCAGCGGTGTCCAACGCACCCGTGAACGGGAGGATCGGCACGTCGAACCCTCCGAACCGTCCCGAGCAGCCGGTCCCTGACAGGCGGGTGAGTCCGAAACCGCGGATGGTGTCGGCGTTGTACTCGTACCCTCCCCGGGTGTTCCCGATGTCGCTGTTGACCGGGGTCGTCGCGAACGTGGCCGGACTGTTCTGCACCATCCCGAAGGGCACGGTGGCTCCCGGGACGGTGTTCCCGTACGCGGCGTTCCCGCGGGCATTGCCCTGGTTGATGGAGACCGTCTCCTCGGTGCCGATGAAGGGGTCCACGGCGGAGACCGCGTCGACTGGCGTCGACAGGGTGTCCGCGCGGGCCCCGGGGGCACCGACGAGCCCGCCGACGGTGAGGACGGCGGTGGCGGCGAAGGCGGTCAGGCGGGGGAGGGCTATGCGCATGGGTCCACTCCAGGGCGTGTCAGGCATCAGCGTTGATGGGGTTGACCGACGACTACGTCGGTCCACTACCAGTGTAGGACAGCGCTGTCACATTGGAGGTGCTTTCCTCGCAATCCCTCGCGCCCTGCCCCTATACATTCTCCCTACGGATTTCCTGCACCTCCCTCCTGTGCCACGAGCCCGCCGACGGCGGCCCGGCGCCCCGAGGCGGAACGGATTGGCGGCCACCGACAACACCCGACACAATGGATCCATGAACTCCGACGGCTGGGCGGTGCAGCCGGGGACCCGGATGACACGCCCGTCGAAGCCCCGCAGCGGGCGAGACGAGGCTCGCGGGCCCGCCCCCGTGCTCGGCCTGCTGGCCGCCATGTGGATCGTCTTCGCCTGTGAGGTGTTCGTGCCCGGGGACTGGGTGTCCCACGGCCTGGTCGCCCGGGACCCGCACGCCTGGTACGGCGTGGTCACTGCGCCGCTGCTGCACGCCAGCCTCTCCCACATCGTGGGGAACTCTGCGCCCATGTTGGTCCTGGGGATCCTGGTGTGCATGCACGGACACCGCGCATTCTGGCAGGTCATCGCCTGGTCAGCTGTGCTGGGTGCCGGAGTGGCGTGGGTGCTCACCCCCGCCGGCACCGTGATCGTGGGGGCCTCAGGTCTGGTCTTCGGGCTCTTCGCCTACCTCGTGGTGCGCGCCGTCGTTCCGGGCACCGGGAGTTGGAGGCGTCGTGTCGTCGACGTCGTGGTCGCAGCGGGCGTGGTCTCCCTCTACGGAGGCGTGATGGTGGCCGGCATCCTCAACGCGGGGCCCTCGGTGTCCTGGCAGATGCACCTGGGGGGTGCTCTGGGTGGAGCGCTGGCGGCAGTGACAGGGGCCGGGGACGAGCACCCGCGCTGATCCGTTGCTCACACGGGGACACGCGGCCGGACTCCCACCCCCGTGATTCCGCCGGTTGTCGCGGGTCGGAGGCATGGTCGGA
>JAKECL010000351.1 GCA_030460725.1 Propionibacterium sp. | reverse complement strand
TCGATCAGGAGCAGGCGATCTGTGAGGCGGTGGACGAGCTCTGCGCGGAGGGCCCGGGCGACATCCTGGTGTTCCTCCCCGGTGAGCGCGACATCCGTGACACCCAGCAGGCGCTCGCCGACCACCTGGGGCCCCGCGCCCTCCTGGACCCCAAGGCGCCCCACCGCCCCGACGCCGTCGAGATCGTCCCGCTCTTCGCGCGCCTGACCGCCGCCGAGCAGCATCGCGTGTTCGAGGCCCACACACTGCGCCGCGTGGTCCTGGCCACGAATGTCGCCGAGACCTCCCTCACGGTGCCGGGAGTGCGCTACGTCATCGACCCGGGGCTGGCCCGGATCTCGCGCTACTCCAACCGCACGAAGGTCCAGCGTCTCCCCATCGAGGCGATCTCGCAGGCCAGCGCCAATCAGCGGGCCGGACGTTCGGGGCGTGTGGCCGATGGTGTCGCCATCCGGCTGTACTCCCAGCGGGACTACGAGTCCCGCCCGGAGTTCACCGAACCGGAGATCCTGCGCACGTCCCTGGCTTCCGTCATCCTCCAGATGGCGTCGCTGGGGCTGGGCTCGGTGGCGGACTTCCCCTTCCTGGACCCGCCGGAGTCACGCGCGGTGCGCGACGGCATCCAGCTGCTCGTGGAGATCGGGGCGCTGGAACCCGACGCGCCCGGCGGGACCCGGCCCGCGACGCGGCCGACGTCGCCCTCGTCCCCCTCCCCCTCTGTGGCGCCCGACCGCGCTCTGTCGGCCCGAGTCGCACGAGGGCGGACCTCCAAGCTGCAAGACGACGGACCTCGCCGCGAAAGAGGACGGACTTCGGCGGAGAACGGGACGGACTTCGGCGGGAGTGGGCGGGAGGACGGACCCAGCCGTGCAGGCGGGTACCGCCTCACGCCGATCGGGCGCGACCTGGCGACCCTACCCATCGACCCGCGCCTCGGCCGCATGCTCATCGAGGGGGACGCGAACGGCTGCGCCTCGGAGGTGCTGGTCATCGTGGCGGCGCTGTCCATCCAGGACGTGCGGGAGCGCCCCCTGGACCACCAGCAGGCCGCCGACGCCTCCCACGCGCGCTTCACGGACCCCACCTCCGACTTCGTCACCTACCTCAACCTGTGGCGCTACCTGAACGTCCAGTCCCGGGACCTCTCGGGATCCGCTTTCCGCAGGATGTGTCGCGGGGAGTTCCTCCACTACCTGCGCTTCCGCGAGTGGCGTGACGTCGTCAACCAGCTGCGCCAGATGGCGCGCCCCTTGGACCTGGACATCCACCCCATCGGGGAGCCCTCGCCCGCCCAGGTTGCCCATGCGGCTGCCAGCGGGGGCATCGCCGACGCGGCCGCGCGGGCCGTGGTCGCCTACACCGACTCCGCGGGCACCGTGGATGCCGACGAAGTCCACCGCTCCCTCCTGGTCGGGCTCCTCTCCAACCTCGGGAACTGGGACGAAGCCAGACGCGACTATGCGGGGGCTCGCGGCACGCACTTCACCATCTGGCCGGGCTCCGGCCTGGCGCGCTCCCACCCAGCCTGGGTGATGACCGCGGAACTGGTCGAGACCTCGCGCCTCTTCGCCCGCACGGTCGCGCGCATCAACCCCGACTGGGTCGAGCCGCTGGCCGGGCCGCTCCTGCGCAAGGTGCACTCCGAGCCCTACTGGTCGACCTCGCGCGGGGCGGCGATGGTCAAGGAGAAGGTCCTGCTGTACGGCATGACCCTGGTCGCAGATCGCTCGGTGCTGTTGGGGGGCCTGGACGTCACCTTCGGCTCCGGCGGCCCCGCGCGCTCCACCGTCGCTCGTCCCGGCACGCTGGCCGGGATGGCGCAGGGCCTGCGCGCTCGCGGCCGGGGCGAACGCGAACTCGGGGAGTCCACCGCGCTCGCCGACGCGCTCAGCGAGGCGCTGGCGGGCTTCGGGGTCGCCGTCGCCCCCGGCGGGGACCTCGCGGACGAGGGCGGCGCCGCCCTCGTCGGTGGCGAAGGAAGGGGTGCGGGTGCGGCCGCTGGGGACTTCGGGGACACCGGGGCAGGGGGGAGCGATACCGCGGGTGAGCCCGAGGCTGCGACTTCGGCGACGGGAGCGGCGAGCGTGACAGCAGCGGCGGCGAGCGCGGCTGCGGGCGCGGATCCCGCCGTCGCGGACGCTCGCCGGGGCGCGGGTGAGGCCGCCGGTGAGGACGTCGCGGATCCCGCCACCCCGGACAACGGGATCACGGCACGCGAGCTTGCGCGCGAGATGTTCATCCGCCACGCCCTCGTACTCGGCGAGTGGCGCGAGCACCACGCCTTCATGGCCCGCAACCAGCAGCTCCTGGACGAGGCGCGCGAGGCGGAGCGACGCTCGCGCACCCATGGGTTGGTGGCGGACGAGGACGCGCGTTTCGCCTTCTTCGACGACCTCCTGCCCGAGGACATCGTCTCTGCGCGCCACTTCGACCAGTGGTGGAAGCACCAACGCCGCGAGACCCCCGACCTGCTGACCTACACCCCGAAGATGCTGCTTCCGCGCGGAACCGGCACCGATCCTCGCGACTTCCCCGACCATTGGCTCCAGGGCGACCTGCGCCTGGCCCTGGACTACCGCTTCACCCCGGGCTCCACCCGCGACGGGGTGACGATGAGCGTGCCCATCGAGGTGCTGCCACGCGTGAGCGAGGAGGGCACGGACTGGCTGGTGCCCGGCATGCTGGAAGACCTGTGCACGGAGATGGTGCGCGCACTGCCCAAGGCGAAACGCCGTCTCCTGGCGCCTGCGCCCGAGGTCGGGGCGCGCGTGGCGGCCCTCCTGCGCACGGGACCTGACCTCGGCGGCTCGGAGGAGACGTCGGGTGCCGCGCCCCAGGTCGGCGGGGCAGCCAGGTCCGACGGGGCAGGCGGGGCAGC
>JAKECL010000350.1 GCA_030460725.1 Propionibacterium sp. | reverse complement strand
CCCCCCTCCTTGAGTACCGCGAGACCCAGTGGTTCAATCCAGCGCTGCGGCCCACGGCCGAGGCCATCGGCGAGGTGGGACTGAGGAGGGCCGACATCGAAGATGCTGCCGCTCGACTCCGGCGTTTCGCGCCCTACCTCGCTGCCGTCTTCCCCGACACCCGCGCGACGGGGGGAATCCTGGAGTCGCCACTGTCGCCGTCCCCGCCATGAAGAAGGTGCTGGCCCGCGGGACGGGCGGGGAACTGCCCGGGGACCTGTGGCTCAAGCTGGACAGTGAGTTGCCCGTGTCCGGATCGATCAAGGCCCGCGGAGGCATCTACGAGGTCCTCAGGTATGCGGAGGACCTGGCCGTCCAGGAGGGCATGCTCTCCCTCCACGACGACTACTCCGTGCTGGCCACCCCGCGTTTCACCGAGTTCTTCAGCCGCCACGCGGTGACGGTGGGATCCACCGGCAACCTCGGGCTGTCCATCGGCATCGTGAGCGCCAGGCTCGGATTCCGGGTGACGGTCCACATGTCCGCCGACGCCCGCCAGTGGAAGAAGGATCGGCTGTGCGCCCACGGCGTGGAGGTCATAGAGTACCAGTCCGACTACTCGCAGGCGGTGAAGAGGGGACGCGCCCAGGCGGAGGCGGATCCTGCGTGCCACTTCGTCGACGACGAGAACTCGCGCACGCTCTTCCTCGGCTACGCGGTGGCCGCCCATCGTCTGGCCGGTCAGCTCCAGGCGCTCGACATCGCCGTGGACCACGACCACCCCCTTTTCGTGCACCTGCCCTGCGGAGTGGGAGGGGGGCCGGGAGGCGTGGCCTTCGGTCTGAAAACGGAGTTCGGCGACGATGTCCACGTCATCTTCTCCGAGCCGACCCACTGCCCGAGCATGTTCCTGGGGGTCTGCACCGGCCTCCACGAGGGCGTGTCGGTGCGGGACTTCGGGATCGACAATGTCACGGCAGCCGACGGGCTGGCCTGCGGGAGGCCCTCAGGCTTCGTGGGACGGGCCATGCAGCATCTCGTCGACGGCTACATGACGGTCGGAGACGACCGACTCCACCGGCTCCTGGCCCAACTCCACGATGCGGAGCACATCGACGTCGAACCATCCGGGATGGCCGGCCTGGTGGGCATCCAGCGCATCCACGCCGACTCGGAGTACCTGCGTCGCATCGGCATGGACAGACAGCGGCTCGACCATGCGACCCACATCGCCTGGGCGACGGGCGGGAGCATGGTGCCGCGCGAGGCGATGGACGCCTACATCGCGAAGGGACATGCCCTGCTGGAGGGCCAGGACTGAGACGCCGTGGTGGAGCCGCGGGGAACTCCGAGGCGTCGCCGTGGAGCAGGGGAGAGCGCGAGGTCCCACCCGGGACGGGAGCCCGGCCCGCGGAGAAACCTGTGACGTGCATCGCTAGCATGGGAACGGACCTGCACGCCATGCACCAGCGAAGGAGCGGACATGACCATCCACCACGACCTCCCCACCGCGGACGACCTCAGGAGCCTCGCCCAGCCACGCGACCATGCGGTGACGATCTACCTCTCCACGGCGCAGGGACCGGAGGGGCGCACACGTGCGCGCACTGCTCTCAAGAGCGCCCTGGACCGCGCTCTCGCCCACTTCAAGGCACAGGAGGACCTGAGCACCGCGCAGGAGAAGGGGCTGCGTGAACAGGCGCGTCTCCTGGAGGTCGATGGCGACCTGTGGGGCGCGCTCTCCTCCTCCTTGGCGCTCTTCCTCACCCCCGACTCCCACCAGGAGTACGTCCTGCCCAATGCCCTGGAGGAGGAGTGGCAGGCCTCGCGGTGGTTCGACCTGGGGCAGCTGGTGCGTTCCGTCGCGGCACACCAGAGGGCGTTCGCCCTGGGGATCTCGGCCAATGGGTGGACCCTGTGGGAGGCGACTCCCACCAGCCGGGCCGCCGAACTGGAGGTGCCCGGCCACAGTGAGGTGGCTGACGCCGCCACCGCCACGAACCGGGATGTCATGCCCGGGCGCTCCCCGGCCGAGGAACGCGCAGGAGACGGCGGACGCAAGTTCCTGGTGAGCGCGTATGCGAAGAAGGTGTCGGAACTCGTCGCGGCCGACCTCACCCGACGTGACCCCACAGGGCGGATCCCGCTCTTCGTCTTTGCCGCGGAGCCGATCCTGTCCATGGTGTCCCTGGAGGACTCCCGGCGCACCCTGGAGCGGGTGCCGGGCGCCGCTGACGAGATCGGCGCCGACCAGGTGGACGCCGCGATCCGCGAACGCCTCCCCCGCATCAACGCCCGCAGGGTGTCCGCCGACCTGGAACGCATGGGCAATGACATGCCCCGGGGCCTCGTGGTCGTAGAGGTCCCCGAGATCGCCCGAGCCGCAGTGGCGGGCGCGGTGGACACGCTGGTCTACGAGTTCACCGTGAACCTGCTGGGGGACCTGGACGTGGACACGGGCGCGTTGGACCTCTCGGAGGACGGCGACCACGACGTCCTCTCCCGTATCGCGTTGACCGTGCTGGAGCACGGGGGATCCCTGGTTCCGGTGCGCGACGCGGAGGTACGCAGCGACGTCTGGAACGGGGTGGCCGTCGCCCACCTGCGCTACAAGTCCTGAGGCCGTGCGCGTGGGTGAGGTGAGGGCCCCGGGGGTCATTCTTCGTCCCCGGGGCGTGGCACGAGGTTCGGGTCTGAGCCGGACGCGGACCGGGTGCGAACGTGACCCGGACACAGGCCGGGGGGGGGGGGGGGGGGGGGGGCCCCCCCCCCCCCCCGGGGGGGGGGGGGGGGGGGCGGGGGGGGGGGGGGCGCGCGGGGGGGGGGGGGGGGGGGGGCCCCCCCCCGGGGGGGGGGGTACTGGGGCGCTCTTGCGGGCGGGGGGGGGGGCGCGCCCCCCCC
>JAKECL010000349.1 GCA_030460725.1 Propionibacterium sp. | reverse complement strand
GAGGGTGCCTCCTCCGGTACCGGTGAGGGAGCGGGACACGACATGTCGGACTTCGAGGCCGATGTTGAGGACACCGATCTCGCCGGGGCCATGGCCCGCATCGGCGAGCTGGGTGATGACCTGGCACGGGCCAAGGCCGACCTGTTCAACCTGAACCAGCAGTACGGCAACTATGTGCGTCGGGCGAAGGAGGCTGCTTCGGCCCATCGCGAGTCGGGACAGCAGGAGGTCGTGGAGTCGCTGATCGGCGTGCTCGACGACATCGACGCCGCCCGCACCCACGACGAGCTTGAGGGTCCCTTCGCTTCGATCGCCCAGAAGCTGGAGGACACCCTGTCCACCCGCTTCCACCTGGAGCGCTACGGGGCGGTGGGGGATGATTTCGATCCCGCCGTGCACGAGGCCCTCATGGCCCGTACCAGTGCCGAGGTCGACCATCCTGTGGTCGCCCAGGTGCTCCAGCCGGGCTACCGCATGGGCGAGAAGGTCCTGCGGCCCACGAAGGTGCTGGTCGAGAATCCGGAGTGAGAACGACCACGACCAGGCATCACATGACATTGGATCAAGGAGGTGAGTTGCGGTGAGTGGACAGGACTGGTTGGAGAAGGACTTCTACAAGACCCTGGGTGTGGCGAAGGACGCAGATGCCGACGCCATCAAGAAGGCGTACCGCAAGCTCGCCCGGAAGTGGCACCCGGACCAGAACCCGGGTGACGCCAAGGCCGAGGAGAAGTTCAAGGAGATCGGCGAGGCCTACTCGGTGCTCTCCGATGCCGAGCAGCGCAAGCAGTACGACGCTCTGAGGGCCATGGCCGGTGGCGGCGCGCGGTTCTCCGCAGGCCCCGGTGGGGGCTCCAACGGCTCGGGCTTCGAGGACGTCTTCTCCTCGATGTTCGGCGGTGGTGGCCCCGGCACGGGTGGCACCCGGGTGCGCTACAGCACCAACGGAGGCGCCGGTGCGGGAGGCGCCGACTTCGACGACATCTTGTCGAACCTGTTCGGCGGCGGTGCTGGCGGTGCAGCAGGTGGCTTCGGCCGCGGGTCGCACTTCGGTGGGGGTGCCCCCTTCGGGGGTGGCTCCGCGCAGGGCTCCGGTTTCGGGGGAGGCTCCCCCCAGCACGGGGCGGACCTGCGGGCCTCCGCCTCGCTGTCCTTCCGTCAGGCCTTGGAGGGCGCGACGGTCCGGATGAGTGTGGACGGGAAGTCGATGACCGTGCGCATCCCGGAGGGCGTGCGCGACGGACAGAAGATCCGTCTGCGCGGCAAGGGTCGTCCCGGCCAGCTGGGTGCACCCGCCGGTGACCTGGTGGTCACCATCAAGGTGGAGCCACACCCGGTGTACTCCCGCACCGGGGACGACCTGCGCATGCAGCTGCCGGTGACCTTCGCGGAGGCGGCGTTGGGTGCGAAGGTCTCGGTGCCCCTGCCCGACGGCAAGTCCATCTCCTTGAAGGTGCCTGCGGGCACCGCCTCGGGGACGGTCCTGCGGGTGCGTCGTCACGGCGTGAAGCATGGGAAGTCCACCGGTGACCTCCTGGTGGAGGTGCAGGTGGCAGTGCCCAAGAAGCTCGACGCCGACCAACGTGCTGCGGTCGAGGCGCTGGCGAAGAGCCTGGGCGAGTGGGATCCGCGCGCAGGCTTGGCTGACCGGGCGAGGGTGTGAGCACCATGGCGCAGGGGCAGCGTGAACCACGGGCGATGTTTTTCGCCATCTCCGTGGCCGCGGAGCTGGCGGGCATGCACCCCCAGACGTTGCGCCAGTACGACCGCCTGGGGTTGGTGACGCCCGCGCGCACGAAGGGGCGCGGGCGTCGCTACTCCCCTCGCGATGTCCAGCGTCTACGCGACGTGCAGCGCATGTCGCAGGAGGAAGGCATCAACCTGGCGGGGATCCGCCGCATCCTCGACCTGGAGGAGCAGGTGGAACGCCTGCACGAGGTCGGGGAGCAGCTGCGGGCCCGCCTCGATCAGGTGGAGGAGCGCCGGGACCGCGTGTTCGCTGTCTCCTCCTCCGGTGTGGTCTCCCCCCTGCGGCGCGGACAGCGTGCCTCCTGGGAGGGGGGAGCAGACGCCGGAGCGGACCTGGTCCTGTGGGATCCGTTGCGCGCGGCCATCGCCCACCGTCTGGCACTGGCCAGCATCGAAGCGCGCCGCCCAGGGTGGCGCTGCGGCTGGGCGAGGCGCGGGCGAGGGCGGACGCGTGGTCGACGGGGCGTTGAGTTCCTGAGCGCCGGTCGCTGTCGCGCTACTGTGACCCCATGACTCAGCCGGGTGGGACGACGCAGACGGGCACGACGCGCACACACAGGTCGCTGCGCTCACACCTGGCGACGGCAGCCGGGCGACTGGCCCGCAGTGCCTCTCGCGCGCTGGGGCGGGGGTCCGGGGGGATGATCGGTGGCGAGGTGGCGCTCAGGATCGCCCCTCGTGTCCTCGACGACCTCGCACGAGGGCGCCGCTGCGTCACCGTCACGGGGACGAACGGCAAGTCGACGACGACACGCATGATTCGCGCTGCGCTCACCACCCGCGCTGCGGTCGCCTCCAACATCAACGGCGACAACATGCCTCCCGGCCTGGTCACAGCCCTCATGGAGGCTCCCCGCGCGCCTTTCGCCGCCCTCGAGGTCGATGAGATGCACCTGCCGATGGTCGCGGCATCTGTGGACCCGGCCGTCATGGTCCTGCTCAACCTCTCCCGCGACCAACTGGACCGTGTCGGAGAGATCGGCACGGTGGAGCGTCGGCTGCGCCAGGCCGTGGACGCCCACCCAGGTGCGGTCGTCGTGGCCAACTGCGACGACCCGCACATCGCCTCGGCAGCCTGGGATGGGCCCGAGGTCGTGTGGGTGGCAGCGGGTGCAGGCTGGGGAGCCGATTCCGT
>JAKECL010000348.1 GCA_030460725.1 Propionibacterium sp. | reverse complement strand
CGCCGGCCCTGCCGAAGTCCTGTGCCGATCCCTGCCATCCCTGGGCGCGGTGGGTCTCGGCGAGGGCGACGTGGGGGGTCGGGTTCCCGCGCCGTGTGGGCGAGTGGTCGATGAGGTCGTCATGGCTCAGGGCAGAGGCCTGGTAGAGCTCAAGTGCTGCAGCGAGCCTGTCGGGGAGGTCCGTCGAGGGGGTGGAGAGATCCTCGCCCGAGGCGAGGGAAGCCCCGACGAGGCAGAGGAGGCCGCGCAGGCGCTTGCCGCCGTCGAGGGTCTTGAAGGCGATCGCGACCAAGGGGTCCAGCAGTGGGGAGGGGCCGAGCTCGTCCAGGAGCTCGCCCAGCGCCCGCCGCGTCGCGAGATCGATGCGCACGACGAGTTCGGAGTGTCCGGGGAGCAACGTGCCGGCAGTGGCGGTCATGGCCTCAGGGTATCCGACGGGTGGGGGAGGGCCCGGCACCGGGGGTCCTGCGAGGATGCGACCATGTCCACCTATCATGGGGTGGTTCCCGGACCTCGGAGGAAGCATGGCCATCGTTCTCAGCTACCACGGCAACCGCGAATCGGAGGTCGCCCTCCAGGAGGCGCTGCGTCTGGCGGGCGGAAGTGGAGCGACCCTGGTGGTGGTCCTGGCCCGCAGGGACGATGCCGAGGACCCGCGCACGGCTGCCGACGCCGAGGACAGGTTGTGGACGCGCCTGGGCGAGGCGGAGGTGCCCTTCGAGATCCGTCACACGGAGCCGGGGATGGACGTGGCCGACGCGGTGCTGGAGGCAGCGCGCTCGGTGGAGGCCGAGGCCGTGGTCCTGGGGCTGCGCCCCGGTGGATCCGGTCGCACGACGGTGGGCCCCAATGCCTCGAGGATCCTGCTGGACGCACCGTGTCCGGTGGTCACGACGACCTTCCGTCCTGAGCTCTGAGAGAAGTTCCCCGGTGTGCGGACTATAATTGGGTCCAGTCCCCTGACGCCACCCCCGGAACTCCTGAGAAAGGGATACGTGTGACTTCTTCCCGCTCCACCCAGGCCGCACCTGCGACCGACACCGCCACCACCCGGTCGACCGCCTCCACGAAGAAGGCGAAGGCTCCTGCAAGGAAGGCGAAGGTCGCGAAGACGCCCACCACGGACGCAGCCGGGACGAAGACACCCACCACGAAGTCCTCCCCGGCCACGGCGTCTGCCTCGACGGATGCCGCCCCGAAGTCCTCGGGCAAGGCTGCGAAGTCCGCCCCCGCGCGCAAGACCGCTGCGAGGAAGACCTCCACGCGTACCTCTCCTGCCACGGGAGCTCCGGCCACCGCACCAGACGCCGCGAAGACCGGGACCGCGACAACGACGAAGAAGGGACCGGCTGCGAAGCGGGCGAAGACGACCTCCGCGCGGTCGACCTCCCGGAAGAAGGCCGCCGCGAACACGCGGGAGCGAGCCTCCGACCACGTGGAGGACCCCGAGATCGAGGACACTGCCGAGGACCTGGAGCTCGAGGACGACGTGGAGGATCCCGAGGTCGAGGAGACCGGTGAGGACTCCGGCACCGAGGACTCCAAGGACGACGACGCGAAGGACCAGGACGCCGAGGACCACCACGCGGGTCCCGCGTCCAAGGTGACGCCGACGACCATCGTGCGGGCCAAGGGCGTGTTCGTCGTCTCCGACTCCGACGACACCGACGAGCCTGTCCAGCAGGTCACCGTCGCCGGTGCCACGGCCGACCCGGTCAAGGACTACCTCAAGCAGATCGGCAAGGTCTCGCTGCTCAACGCCGAGCAGGAGGTGGACCTGGCCAGTCGCATCGAGGCGGGCCTCTACGCCGAGTACAAGCTGAAGAACGAGGCCGACTCCATGACCTCCAAGGAGCGCCGCGAGCTGCACTTCATCGCCCAGGACGGCACGAACGCCAAGAACCACCTGCTGGAGGCCAACCTGCGTCTGGTGGTCTCCCTGGCCAAGCGCTACACCGGGCGTGGCATGCAGTTCCTGGACCTCATCCAGGAGGGCAACCTGGGTCTGATCCGTGCGGTGGAGAAGTTCGATTACACCAAGGGCTACAAGTTCTCCACCTATGCCACCTGGTGGATCCGTCAGGCCATCACCCGCGCCATGGCCGACCAGGCTCGCACCATCCGAATCCCGGTGCACATGGTGGAGGTCATCAACAAGCTCGCCCGCGTCCAGCGCCAGATGCTCCAGGACCTGGGGCGTGAACCCACTCCGGAGGAACTGGCGAAGGAACTGGACATGACGGCCGAGAAGGTCGTCGAGGTCCAGAAGTACGGGCGTGAGCCGATTTCCCTCCACACACCCCTGGGTGAGGACGGGGACTCCGAGTTCGGCGACCTCATCGAGGACTCCGAGGCGATTGTCCCGGCCGACGCGGTCTCCTTCACCCTGCTCCAGGAGCAGCTCCACCGGGTCCTCGACACACTCTCGGAGCGCGAGGCAGGTGTCGTCTCCATGCGGTTCGGCCTGGGTGACGGCCAGCCCAAGACCCTCGACGAGATCGGGAAGGTCTACGGGGTGACCCGTGAGCGGATCCGCCAGATCGAGTCCAAGACCATGTCGAAGCTGCGCCACCCCTCGCGTTCCCAGGTTCTGCGCGACTACCTGGACTGAGAATGTGTCCGGTGCAGGGCTCTGAGGCCTGAGATTTCAACGTCTTTGAGTCCTGACATCGGACACGCTAGCACAGCACAGCGCTTAGGGTCCAGATATTTGCTATCGTGTTGCTCGTGGGAGCGAATGGCGGTGACATCGACCTGGAGGCAGAACTCGACCTCTGGCAGGTGAGTCTTCGCGCCCAGCACAAGTCCCCGGCGACCGTGAAGTCCTACAAGGCTGGTGTGCGCGCCTTCCTCGACTACAGCGCGGACGAGGGTGTTCCGGCGGC
>JAKECL010000347.1 GCA_030460725.1 Propionibacterium sp. | reverse complement strand
CGCAGTCACCGCAGATGAAGGAGAGCTCATCCATGGCACACGAACCCCCGCGCCGCCGAAACGGTCGCGCACCGGCCTCCCGGGTGGCGGCACTGTCGCTTGCCGGTGCGCTGGCCGCGACACTGGCTCCCACCACCGTGTGGGCAGTTCCCCAGGACGGGGACACCCCTGCCTTCACCTCTTCCTTCGAAGCCTCCCAGACGCAACCCGAGGTCTCGACCACGTTCAAGAACGAATTGGACAACGTCACCGGGCAGTCGGCCCGGGACGGGAGTCTGCTGTCCCTGGTCGCCCAGGCCACCTCCTCCAAGGAGAACCCACCCAACGAGGTCGCCTCCGCGCTCGCCGACGGTCTGCCGGCCACCAAGTGGCTCGCCTTCGAGAACACCGGGTGGGCGCAGTACAGACTCAGCGAACCCGCCCCGATCACGGGGTATGTCCTCACCTCGGCCAATGACGCCCCCACTCGCGATCCCAGGGACTTCACCCTGGAGGGCTCCAACGACGGGGAGGCGTGGACGACACTCGACACCCAGACCGCCCAGAGCTGGGCCGCCAACGGGAAGGACCACCGCCTGGAGTCGAGGGAGTACACGCTTCCCGGCCGCACGGCCGCCTTCTCCAACTACCGTCTCAACATCACCGCCAACAACGGCGCGTCGAAGATCCTCCAGCTCGCGGACTGGGACCTGCTCGACTCCGAACGCACCTCCGCGCCCTCGCCGATGACCACCGTGGTCGACCGCGGTCCCACCAGTTCCGAGACCGCGAAGACCGGCGTCGGGTTCACGGGCCTGTCCGCTCTGCACTACGCAGGACGTCAGATCGCAGCAGGTGCCGCCTCGGCCACCAACTCCCTCTTCAGCACCGACGTCACCGTGACGAAGGGGATGCAACTGTCCTACAAGGTCTTCCCCGTCCTGGATGCGGACATCACCTACTCCGCCACCCACGTCGCCGTGGACCTGGCGACCAGCGACGGTGAGAGGTTGTCCACCTCCGGTGCCACCGATGCCTACGGCTTCCCCGCCGACGCCGCACGTCAGGGATCATCCGACATCCTGTGGCCCGATCAGTGGAACTCGGTGACCGTCGACCTCGACAACTTCGTGGGCAAGAAGATCACGGATGTACTCCTCCAGTACTCCAACCCCGACGGGGATGCGGGGACCGCGTTCACCGGATGGATCGATGACATCACCCTGGCTGCTGCACCGGAGCGTGACACCAGCGAAGGTCTGGTCAGCTATGTGGACACCCGTCGCGGGACGAACTCCAGCGGTGGCTACTCCCGTGGCAACAACCTCCCCGCCACGTCGTGGCCCAACGGCTTCAACTTCATCACGCCGATGACCAATGCCGACACCTACGGGACCGTCTACCACTACCAGCGTGCCAATGATGCGCAGAACCTCCCCGGGCTCACCGGGATCGGATTCTCCCACCAGCCGAGCATCTGGATGGGGGACCGCAACCAGTTGGCCATCCTGCCGGCGGCCGGGAACCAGCCCTCCTCCTCGCTCGGGGACCGACGTCTCGCCTTCCACCATGACAAGGAGGTGGCACGTCCCGACGTCTACTCCGTCGACTTCGACAACGGGATGAAGACAGCCGTGACCGCCACGGACCACGGCGCGATCTACCAGTTCACCTTCACCGGTGAGACGGGCTCCGTCCTGGTCGACCAGGTCCTCGACGGTTCCATGCTCTCCGTGTCGGCCGACGGGACCGTCACGGGGTGGGTCGACAGTGGCTCGGGCTACCCGGGCAGGACCCGGATGTTCATCCACGGGGTCTTCGACAGCACGCCCACAGCCTTCGGCAAGGCGCCCAGAGGCGATCGAGCCTCCGCCCAGTACGCGGCTTTCGACACCAGCTCCGACAAGACCGTGGAACTGCGCATCGCCTCCTCCTTCATCTCCGCCGACCAGGCGAAGAGGAACTACTCGATGGAACTCGACGGCCTCGGTTTCGACAAAGCCAGGGAGGCCGCGCGCGACGCCTGGAACACCAGGCTCGGCGTGATCACCGACGTCCAGGGTGCCACCGACAACCAACTGGTCACGCTCTACTCCAGCCTCTACCGGCTCAACCTCTACCCGAACTCCCAGTTCGAGAATGTCGGGACCACGGGGGCGCCTGTCTACAAGTACGCGAGCCCCGTGTCCGCCACCAGCGGCTCCGCCACGGACACGACGACCAATGCCCCCGTCAAGGACGGCAAGATCTACGTCAACAACGGGTTCTGGGACACCTACCGCACTGCCTGGCCGGCCATCGCCATGCTCTACCCGGACCTCTCCGAGGAACTGGTGGACGGCTTCGTCCAGCAGTACCGCGACGGCGGCTGGATCGCACGCTGGTCCTCCCCCGGGTACGCGGACCTCATGACCGGGACCAGCTCGGACGTCTCCTTCGCGGAGGCATACGCCGCCGGCACCCTCACCAACGCCACGGCACTGGACGCCTACGACGCCGCAGTGAAGAACGCGACGGCACGACCCGCCACCAATGCCGTGGGCCGCAAGGGCCTGGAGACCTCCGCCTACCTGGGGTTCACACCGGCCACCACACACCAGAGTGCCTCCTGGGGTCTGGAGGGCTTCATCAACGACTACGGCATTGCCGAGATGGCGAGGAAGCTCGCCGCCGACCCGCAGACCCCGAAGGACCGCGTCAGCCAGCTCACGGACGACGCAGAGTACTTCGAGGCACGTTCCAAGCACTATGTCGAGATGTACAACCCCGAGGCAGGGGTGTTCACCGCACGCAACGCGGATGGCACCTGGCCCGACGGGAAGGACTTCGACAAGACCGCCTGGGGCGGTGCATTCACCGAGGCGAGCGGCTGGACCTTCGCCTTCCACGCACCCTTCGACGTCGACGG
>JAKECL010000346.1 GCA_030460725.1 Propionibacterium sp. | reverse complement strand
CACCCCGGCGACCACTGCCGGGAGGGAACCCAGGGGGCCGCCCTCGTCGACGAGCACGCGACTGAGGACGCCGAGCGCGACGCCTACGCACATGACGACCGTGGCGGCATCGGGGAGTCGATGGGTGCGCGAGTCCACCAGCATGGACACGGTTCCCGCCATGGCCACCGCCACCACGCCCGGCACCGCCGCGAGGTCCCGGGCGACCCACAGAGCCGCGGCACCGATGAGCAGAACCCACCACAGCAGTGCCCCCCGTCCGAACGGGACCTCACCCACGGCTCGCAGACGCACCTCCTGCAGCCTCCACCCCGGCCCCGCCGACCACACGCCCAGCGCCAGCCAGCAGCCTGTGGCCAGTACCAGCGGCAGTGCGGAGGTCTCCATGGTCGCCTCAGGCCCCCCGGGCGACGGCCTGCTCGAGGACGCGGCGCATGTGGGCGATGTCAGGGTCGCGTCCGGTCATCAGGCGCACCTGCAGGACCGCCTGGTGCAGGAGCATCTCCAGCCCGTGGGCCACGGGCGCCCCGTGGTCACGCCACGTGCGCACCAGCGCCGTGTCCAGCGGTGAGTAGACGACGTCGAGGAGCACCTGGTCCACACGCGGAACGAGCGTGCGCGCCAGGTCGTCGGCCGCACCGGCGGGCAGGGTGGACACGAGGACGTCCGCACGCGAGATGACCTCGTGGACGGCATCGGAGCGGCCCCAGGGCACCATCTCGATGTCCACCCCCAGCCGCGTGGCCGCGGTGGCGACCGTGCCCGGACCCGCGAAGTGGCGCGCGACCACGCTCACGTGTTCGGCGTGCATCGACCCCAGCGCTGCCAGGGCGGAGGAGGCGGTGGCGCGGGCCCCCAGGATGACGGCGGAACGCACTCTGCCGAGTCCCGCGGCCCCACGGGCCTCGGTCAGCGCACGCACGACGCCGTGGACGTCGGTGTTGAAGCCGGTGAGCACCGGACCTGCGGGGACGACTGTGTTGACCGAACCCACGGCCTGGGCCAGCGGGTCGATGGCATCCAGCAGCGGCGCCACCACCTGTTTGCAGGGCATGGTCACCGACAGGCCGACGAACCCCTCCCGCAGGGAGGCCATGAAGCCCGGAAGTGTCTGCGCCGTCTGCTCCACGCGGAGGTACTCCCACTCCGGCCCCAGACCGAGCGAGTCCCAGGCCGCCCGGTGCAGGAGCGGGGACAGGGAGTGGGAGATCGGGGAACCGATGACCGCAGCCCAGGGCACGTCAGCACTTCCCCTGGTTCGCGGAGCACCACTGCTCAAGCTTCTTGCGGTTCTCGTCCTGTTCCGCGTGGGTCTCAGCGAAGAGCGTCTCCCCGGTGTCCAGGTTGACCGTGACGAAGTACAGCCACTTGCCGTCCGCGGGACGCAGGGTCGCCTCCAGTGCGGCCCGGCCCGGCTGGGCGATCGGTCCGGCGGGCAGGCCGGGATGCAGATACGTGTTGTAGGGGGTGTCCTGCTTCAGGTCATCCGCGCTGGGGATGCCGCCGGTGCGCCCGAGCCCGTAGAGCACCGTGGAGTCCATCTGGAGGAACCCCTTCGTCTCCCCGTCGGGGTCCTCCAGTCGGTTCTCGATGACGCGCGCGACCTTGGGCAGGTAGGTGTCGATGTTGACCTCACGCTCCAGGATGGACGCCTTGATCAGGAGGTCCTGGCGTTGGTCGGAGGGCACACCGAGGTTGTCCAGCTCCTTGACCGTGCCCGCCACCATGGCCGCGGCCAGGGACTGCGGGGTGTCGGAGGCAGAGACCTCGTAGGCACCCGGGGCGAGCCACCCCTCCACATTGCCCCCCGCCTCTGCGGGAAGGCCGATGTCGGCGGAGCCGGAGAAGGCCTCCTCCACCTGTTCCTGGGGCAGTCCCGTGACGTCCACGACCTTGGACACCACCTGCGCGACGGTCTGACCGGCGTCGACGGTGACGGTGTTGTCGCTGCGGTTGGCGTCGTCGAGCAGGGCCGCCACCGCATCGGAGGCGGACATCTGGGTCCGGAGCGTGTAGGTGCCCGGACGGATGGAACCGGATGCCTTGTTCGCCTGGAAGGCGCGGGTGAAGGCTGCGGGAGTCTTGACCACTCCCTCGGCGACCAGAGCCGCTCCGATGTCGGAACCGGTGTCACCCTGTTGGACCGTGACCTCCACCGAACCGGTACCTGGTCCGGGGTAGTCGTCGGATTCGTGCGGCTCTCCCGAGCCTCCCAGTGCCCCCAGCGCGTACCACACGGCCGTTCCCAGCAGGGCAATGACGACGGCGAGCACCAGGAAGGTGCGGACGCGGCGACGACGGCGCCTCTTGCGGGCGCGCGCACGCTCGTGTTCCAGGCGACGCGAGCGGAGGCCGGAGGTGGTCTCTCCCGTCCCGCCGCGCAGCGTCATCGACGGGGAGGAAGCGGGTTGGGGCATGGGCCCCCGCTGCGAGCGTTGGTACTCCCTGCGGCTGGGATAGGGAGGCCGGGGGGACTCGGGTGTGGTCACTGTGGATTCTTCCGGGTCGTCGGCGCGACGGGGACGCCCGGGGCCCGCTGCCCCAGCCGTTCCTCCTCCAACGCCTGCTCGAGGATGACCTGCGCGGCCACCTGGTCAACCATCGCCCGGTGATCCCTTTCGGGGACACCGGACTCACGGAGTCGGTGGTGCGCCTGGTTCGAGCTTAGCCGCTCGTCGACCAGGCACACCCGGACCTGAGGCAGTGCCTCGGCAATCCGGCGGGCATAGCGCCTGGCGCCCTTTGCCGAGACACCTTCCCCTCCCTTGAGGTGGCGGGGGAGGCCGACGACCACCTCGACGGCCGAGTACTCGTGCGCCAGGGCAATGAGACGCTCGAGTTCGGATCCGTCGTCGGCGCGGTGCAGGGTCTCCACGGGCAGGGAGAGGA
>JAKECL010000007.1 GCA_030460725.1 Propionibacterium sp. | reverse complement strand
CTCCTCGGCCACCGTCTTGTCAGCGGACTCCTCGCGCGCGGCCTTCGCAGCCGTACGGTCGGCGGCGGCCACGACGGCCTTCTTCTCGACCTTCTCCAGGACGAGTTCGATGCGCATCATGGGGGCGTTGTCGCCCCTGCGGTTCCCGACGCGGATCAGACGGGTGTAACCACCGGCGCGCTCGGAGTCGATCGCGGGCGCGATGACGTCGAAGAGCTCGTAGACCGCATCCTTGTTCGGGATGGTCTTGGCAACCGTGCGACGGGCGTGCATGTCACCGCGGCGGGCCTTGGTGACCAGCTTCTCGACGAAGGGCTGGAGGGTCTTCGCCTTGGCCTCGGTCGTGGTGATCGCGCGGTGCTCGATGAGCTGGGTCGCCAGGTTCGCCAGGATGATCTTCTGGTGGGCCGGGCTGCCACCCAGACGGGCGCCCTTCTTGGGGGTGGGCATTGTGTCTCCTACGGAATGTGAAGTGAGTGACTACGACGGGGCCGGTCAGAAGGACTGGTCGTCGCTGAACTGGATGGAACCCGAGTCCTGCTCATCGGAGCCGGTGGGCAGCGCGGAGTCCTTGAGGGTCATCCCCAGGGCCGCCAGCGCCTCCTTGATCTCCTCGATGGACTTGGTGCCGAAGTTGCGGATGTCGAGCAGGTCGGCCTCGGAGTGGGCAACCAGCTCACCGACGGTGAGGATGCCCCGACGACGCAGCGCGTTGTAGGAGCGCGACTGCAGGTTGAGGTTCTCGATCGGCAGTGCCAGGTCCGCAGCCAGGGTGGCATCGGTGGTCGAGGGTCCGACCTCGATACCCTCGGCCTCCTCGTTGAGCTCCCTCATGAGCCCGAAGAGCTCCACCAGCGTCTTGCCGGCCGAGGCCAGCGCGTCGCGCGGGGTGATCGCCGGCTTGGTCTCCACGTCGATGACGAGGCGGTCGAAGTCGGTGCGCTGCTCGACGCGGGTCGCCTCGACCTTGTAGGTCACCTTGAGCACCGGCGAGTAGATCGAGTCGATCGGGATGCGGGAGATCTCCGCCTGGGGATCCTTGTTCTGGGCGGCGGAGACGTAGCCACGGCCACGCTCGACCGTCAGCTCGATCTCCAGCTTGCCCTTCTCGTTGAGGGTCGCCAGGTGCAGATCGGGGTTGTGGATCTCCACACCCGCCGGAGGCGTGATGTCGCCTGCGACGACGGCGCCGGGGCCGGCCTTGCGCAGGTACATGACCACGGGCTCGTCGTTCTCCGAGGAGAGGACGATCTGCTTGATGTTGAGGATGATCTCAGCCACATCCTCCTTGACCCCTTCGATGGTGCGGAACTCATGGGGCACACCGTCGATGCGGATCGAGGTGACAGCCGCGCCGGGGATCGAGGAGAGCAGGGTCCGACGCAGGGAGTTCCCCAGCGTGTAGCCGAAGCCGGGCTCGAGGGGCTCGAGGGTGAAGCGGGAGCGGAAGTCGCTGACCTTCTCCTCGGTCAGGATGGGTCGCTCTGCAATGAGCACGTCTTGGTCCTTTCTTCCCGGCGACCGCCATATGACGCCGGATAGGGTTCCCGCTCTCGCGGGACAGGGTGTGGTGGGTGGTCCGGGAGCCGTCGGGTCTGACGCTTCCCGGACCACTCAGACGTGGGGGTGTTGGCACACCCCGGGCACGGCCTCAGACGCGGCGGCGCTTGGGGGGGCGGGCGCCATTGTGCGCCTGGGGGGTGACGTCCTGGATGGAGCCGACCTCGAGGCCGGCGGCGCCCAGGGACCGGATCGCGGTCTCACGACCGGACCCGGGGCCCTTGACGAAGACGTCGACCTTCTTGACACCGTGCTCCTGGGCACGGCGCGCAGCTGCCTCGGCGGCGAGCTGGGCGGCGAAGGGCGTGGACTTGCGGGAGCCCTTGAAGCCGACCTGGCCGGAGGAGGCCCAGGCGAGGACGGCACCGGTGGGATCGGTGATGGAGACGATGGTGTTGTTGAACGTCGACTTGATGTACGCGTTGCCGTGGGTGACGTTCTTGCGCTCCTTGCGGCGCGGCTTGCGGGCCGCGGAGGCGGAGCGGGTGGTCTTGGCTGCCATGTGTGTCAGTTCCTTCTGGGTCGTTGCGCCGGGACTCGCAGTCCCCGGACTTGTCCGTTACTTCGTGGCCTTCTTCTTGCCCGCGACGGTGCGCTTGGGACCCTTGCGGGTGCGCGCGTTCGTCTTGGTGCGCTGGCCGTGGACGGGCAGGCCACGACGGTGGCGCAGACCCTGGTAGGAACCGATCTCGATCTTGCGGCGGATGTCGGCCTGCACCTCGCGGCGCAGGTCGCCCTCGACCTTGTAGTTGCCCTCGATGTAGTCGCGGAGCTTGACCATGTCCTCTTCGGTCGCGTCCTTGACCCGGACGTCGGGGCTCACGCCGGTGGCCGCAAGGGTCTCCGCGGCGCGCGTGCGTCCGACTCCGTAGATGTAGGTGAGCGCGATCTCGAGCCGCTTCTCGCGGGGGAGGTCGACGCCGGCAATACGTGCCATGTTGGTGCTCCAGTGGTTCTCGGAGGTCGTCACGCCGCCATCCGGATGTCATCCGGCCCCGGCCTCCGAACCGGGGGTCCCGCGCAGTGCGCGGCAGGTGGTGTGCTGTCGGGCTGTCGCCCTGGGTGCTACTGCAGTGCGGGGCTCAGCCCTGGCGCTGCTTGTGCCTGGGGTTGTCGCAGATCACCATGACATTGCCGTGGCGACGGATCACCTTGCACTTGTCACAGATCTTCTTGACACTCGGCTTGACCTTCATGGGTGTATACCTCCGCCGCGCGTGTGCGGCGCTCGCGAACGGTTACTTGTAGCGGTAGACGATGCGACCCCTGGTGAGGTCGTACGGGCTGAGTTCGACCACGACGCGGTCCTCGGGGAGGATCCGGATGTAGTGCTGCCGCATCTTGCCGGAGATGTGGGCGAGCACGACGTGCCCGTTGCCCAGCTCCACGCGGAACATCGCATTCGGCAGGGCCTCCACGACCGTGCCCTCGATCTCGATGACGCCGTCCTTCTTCGCCATGTCCTCCGTCTAACCTCTGCAATATGGATGGGTCCGTGGTCCGGGGACCACGGCGGCACTGCACCCTGTCCGAGCTGGCGCCCGGGCGTACGGATGCGCATGTCCGACTGTCCACTCTACGGCATGGGTCCAGTTCCGCCTACCCGCAGGCGTGTCGGGTCCCTCACGGTGCCTCGCTGACGGGAGCTCGGGCTGGGTGGGCGGCATCCATCCGCGTGGCCCGCGTTCGACGAGGGCGGCCCCGACCCGCTGTCGTGCGGTCGTCCACATGAACGTGTGCCCGCCGCCCCCGGGGCGGCGGGGCCCCCCCCCCCGGAATGTGCGTACTCGCGCGGTCAGTCCTCCAGGTTCACCGGGACCACGCCGTAGGGTGCGAGACCCGCAGCACCGCAGTCCGGAGAGGTCAGCACGCTCACGCCCTCGTCCAGGAGGGCGATGGTGTGCTCCCAGTGGGCGGCGTCCCCACCGTCCAGGGTCTTCACGGTCCAGTCGTCGCCCAGTGTGACATTCTCGATGTCACCCGTGACCAGCATGGGCTCCACTGCCAGAACCATTCCGGGACGCAGGCGCGGGGAGATCCCGCGTGCGCGGTAGTTCAGGATCTCGGGCTCCTGGTGCATGGCGGTGCCGATGCCGTGACCCGTGTAGTCCTCGATGATGCCGGCCTCCCAGCCGTTGTGCAGAGCGGCGTCCTCCACCACCTGCTCGACGGCCTCCCCCACCGCTGACAACCGCCGCGCCGATGCCAGGGCTGCGAGAGCAGCCCACATGGACTCCTCCGTGACTGCGTTGAGCTCGCGTCGGCGCTGTGTGCCTGCCTCATCCCCACCGATGATCATGGTGAAGGCGGCGTCTCCGTGCCACTGGCGCCCCTCGACCTCCAGATAGGCGCCGCAGTCGAAGCTCACGATGTCCCCGGCCTCCAGGACACGCCCGTCGGGGATCCCGTGCACGACGGTGTCATTGACCGAGATGCACACGGTGGCGGGGTAGCCGTGGTAGCCCAGGAAGTTCGACTTCGCCCCGTGCTCGGCGATGACGCGGGCCGAGACCTCGTCCAGGGCGGCCGTCGTCACGCCCGGGAGCGCCGCCTCGCGCAATGCCGAGTGGATGGCGGCCACGACCAGGCCGGCGCGCCGCATGTGGCGCATCTGCTCCCTGGTCTTGAGCTGGATGCGCGACATGGGCCTCAGTTCTCCTCAGGATCGGGCTCGGCGCCGCAGCACTCGCCCTCGCCCTCCGGGTGGGCGGCGGCCCACTCGTCGACGACGGGTTCCTCGTAGCCCTCCCGGTGAGCCACGACCGAATCGATGATCGCAAAGATGCGCCGGGTGACCTCGTCGATGGTGCCCGTCCCGTCCACGACCTCCAACAGGTCCTGGTCGGCGTAGTAGGTGGCCATCGGCTCCGTCAGCGAGTGGTAGACCTCGAGGCGGTGGCGCATGACGGGTTCGGTGTCATCTGCGCGGTGCTGTTCGTCTGCGCGGCGCAGCATGCGTGCCACGACCTCGTCCTCGTCGACCTCGATCTCCAGGACGAGGTCCAGGACCCGTCCGAGCCCGGAGAGCATGTCACGCAGGGCGTGGGCCTGGTCAAGGGTGCGCGGGTAGCCGTCCAGCAGGAAGCCGGAGGCGGTGTCCGGGGCGGCGAGTCGGGCGCGGACCATCGGGTTCGTGACCGTGTCGGGGACGAACTCTCCACGGTCCATGTAGGACTGTGCCAGCTGCCCGAGTTCCGTGTTCTCGGTGATGTTGGCGCGGAAGATCTCGCCGGTGGAGATGGCGGGAATCCCGAGGCGCTCGGCAATGCGGGCGGCCTGGGTTCCCTTGCCGGCTCCGGGGGGGCCGAGCAGGACGATGGTGGTCATCGCAGGAATCCTTCGTAGTGGTGTTGCTGGAGCTGGGTGTTGATCTCCTTGACGGTCTGCAGACCGACACCGACGATGATCAGCAGGGTCGTGCCGCCGAAGGGCAGCTGGGTGTTGGTCAGGTCCAGCGGGATCATCAGGAGTGTGGGGAGCAGCGCCACGACCACCAGGTAGAGGGCCCCGGCGCTGGTGATGCGGTTGATGACGAAACGCAGGAACTCCGCGGTGGGTCGTCCCGCGCGGTATCCGGGGATGAAGCCCCCGTAGCGCTTCATGTTGTCCGCCACCTCCTCAGGGTTGAAGGTGATGGAGGTGTAGAAGAAGGCGAAGAAGAGGATCAGCACCGAGTAGATGACCAGGTAGATCGCGGACTGGTGGTTGAAGTGGGTCATGATCCAGGTGACCCACTCGGGGTTCGTCCCACCCGAGGCCGTGCGGTCCCCGAACTGCGCCACCATCGGCGGGAGCGCCAGCAGGGAGGACGCGAAGATCACCGGGATCACACCCGACATGTTGATCTTCAGCGGGATGTAGGTGGTCGACCCACCGTACTGTCGCCTCCCGACCATCCGCTTCGCGTACTGGACCGGGATGCGGCGCTGGGACTGCTCGACGAAGACCACGGCGATCGCGATGGCCAGGATGATGAGCACGATGACACCAACCTTGGCCCAGCCGCCCCCGCGCCCGATGGAGAAGAGGTGGGCGGGAAGGGTCGCCGTGATGGAGGTGAAGATCAGCAGGGACATGCCGTTGCCGATGCCGCGCTCGGTGACGAGCTCGCCCAGCCACATGATGACCGCGGTGCCCGCCGTCATGACGATGAGCATGATGAGGAAGCCGGTGACGGAGCGGTCGGAGATGATGTCCTCGGAGCAACCGGGGAAGAGCTGGCCCGAGCGGGCCAGGGAGATCATGGTCGTGGACTGCAGGACGCCCAGGAAGATGGTGAGGTACCGGGTGTACTGGGTCAGCGTCGACTGCCCGGTCTGCCCTTCCTTGTGCAGGTCGTCGAAGCGCGGGATGACCACGCGCAGCAGCTGGATGATGATCGAGGCCGTGATGTAGGGCATGATCCCCAGCGCGAAGACCGACAGCTGCATCAGCGCTCCACCGGAGAACAGGTTCACCAGGTCCAGCAACGAGGACTGGTCCTGCTGGGCCAGACAGGTGCTGATCGCCACGGAGTCGACACCCGGGGTGGGGATGAAGGACCCCATCCGGAAGAGCCCCATGATCATGAGGGTGAACAGGAGCTTCCGACGCAGGTCGGGGGTGCGGAATGCCTGTGCGAACGCGCTGAACACGGCTTCCTCCTCTGTGTGATGGCCCCGGGTGCGGGGGTGGGGACGACCTCGGACAGCCTACCCGAGTTCACCTGTGGTCCGATGATGCCGTCCTACGGTGGCGCCCCTTGACGAGGGCGACACCCTGCGCTCCTGGACCACTGAGCGGAGGACGTGGCGGAAGGGGGTGGCCCGGACCTGGTCCGAACCACCCCCTTCCCTCGGGTCAGCGAACCGTGACGGTGCCGCCGGCCTTCGTGACCTTCTCCTCGGCCGATGCCGACCAGGAGTCGACCTCGACCTCGAACTTCGAGGTCACCTCGCCCGTGCCCAGCAGCTTGACGGGATGCCCCGCCCGCACTGCGGACCGTGCCACGAGGTCCTCGACGGTGACCTTGCCACCTTCGGGGAAGAGCTCCTGGAGCTTTCCGAGGTTCACCACCTGGTACTCGACGCGGAACGGGTTCTTGAACCCGCGCAGCTTCGGGAGGCGCATGTGCAGCGGCATCTGGCCGCCCTCGAAACGCGCCGGGACCTGGTAGCGGGCCTTCGTGCCCTTGGTGCCGCGACCGGCGGTCTTGCCCTTGGACGCCTCACCACGACCCACGCGGGTCTTCGCCGTCCTGGCGCCGGGCGCCGGGCGGAGGTGGTGGAGCTTGAGGACCTGGACCTTCTCGGTCGTGGCCTTGGCCTTCTTGGACGTGGAGTCCGCCATGGTCAGTCGACCTCCTCAACGGTGACCAGGTGACGCACCGTGAGCACGGCACCACGAATGGCTTCCGTGTCCTCACGCACGACGTCCTGGCCGATCTTGCGCAGCCCGAGGGTGCGCAGCGTGTCCTTCATGTTCTGCTTGGCGCCGATCGTGGACTTGACCAGCTTGATCCTCAGGTTCGCCATCACTCGCTCACCCCTGAGGCGGCCTTGGTGGCCTCTGAGTCCTCAGCCTTGGCGCGAGCCTCGGCCTCGCCCTCGGCGCGGGCACGCAGCATGGCTGCGGGCGCGACGCGCTCCAGGGGAAGTCCGCGGCGGGCCGCCACGGCCTCGGGCTGCTCCAGCTGCTTGAGGGCGTCGACGGTGGCGTGGACGATGTTGATCGCGTTGCTGGAACCCAGCGACTTGGTCAGCACGTCCTGGACGCCCGCGGCCTCCAGCACGGCGCGCACGGGACCGCCGGCGATGACGCCGGTTCCCGGGGACGCCGGGCGCAGCAGCACGACGCCGGCGGCGTCGTGGCCCTGCACCAGGTGGGTGATGGTGCGGCGGATCATCGGCACGCGGAAGAAGCTCTTCTTGGCCTCCTCGACCCCCTTGGCAATGGCCATGGGGACCTCCTTGGCCTTGCCGTAGCCGACGCCCACCGTGCCCTCGCCGTCACCGACGACCACCAGTGCGGTGAAGGAGAACCGACGTCCGCCCTTGACCACCTTGGAGACGCGGTTGATGGTGACGACGCGCTCGATGTACTGGTTCTTCTCCTCGTTGCGACGGTTGTCGCGACGGTCGCCGCGTCCACCCCCGCGTCGGTCACGGCGCTCGCCGCCCTCGCGCTCGCTGCGCTCGGGGCCGCCCTGACCACCTGTCCTGCCTCGCTGCGGTGCAGCCATCAGATGCTCTCTCTTTCCTCAGTCGCCATCACAGCTCGAGTCCGCCCTCGCGGGCGGCCTCCGCGACAGCCGCGACGCGGCCGTGGTACTTGTTGCCACCGCGGTCGAAGACGACTGCCTCGATGCCGGCAGCCTTGGCGCGCTCGGCGACCAGGGTGCCCACACGGCGGGCCTTCTCGACCTTGGTGCCCTCGGCCGAGAGGATGTCATCCTCCATGGTCGAGGCCGAGACCAGCGTGTGACCGGCGTTGTCGTCCACGACCTGGGCCACCATGTGGCGATTGGAGCGGGTGACGACCAGACGGGGGCGCTCGGCGGAGCCGGTGACCTTCTTGCGCAGGCGCTGGTGGCGGCGCTTGCGCGCGACGACCTTGCCCTTGCCCTTGACGGTGTAAGCCATCACTTACCAGCCTTTCCGACCTTGCGGCGGATGTTCTCGCCCATGTAGTGGATGCCCTTGCCCTTGTAGGGTTCCGGCTTCTTGAGCTTGCGAATCCTCGCGGCGGTCTCGCCGACCAGCTGCTTGTCAATGCCCGCGACCGTGAACTTGGTCTGGGAGTCGACGGTGAACTCGATGCCCTCGGGGGGCTCGACGGGAACCGTGTGGGAGAAGCCGAGGGAGAACTCCATGCCCTTGCCCTTGGCGACCACGCGGTAACCCGTGCCGGTGATCTCCAACTGCTTCTTGTAGCCCTCGGTCACGCCGGTGATCATGTTGGCGATCAGTGTGCGGGTCAGGCCGTGCAGGGACCGTGAGGCGCGCTCGTCGTCCGGACGCGAGACCTGGACCTGGCCGTCGGAGACCTCCACGGTGATGGGGGCCGCGACCTTGTGCGTCAGCTGGCCCTTGGGGCCCTTGACCGTGACGGTCGAGCCGTCCACGGAGACCTCGACGCCTCCGGGGATGGTGACGGGATTCCTACCAATTCGAGACATTGTTCAGGCTCCTTGTCACCAGACGTAGGCGAGGACTTCCCCGCCCACGCCCTTGTCGGCCGCCTGGCGGTCGGTGAGCAGGCCGGAGGACGTGGACAGGATCGCCACGCCCAGGCCGCCGCGGACCTTGGGCAGGTTGGTGGACTTCGCATACACGCGCAGACCGGGCTTGGAGACGCGCTGCAGCCCCTCGATGGCACGCTCGCGGTGCGAGCCGTACTTCAGGGTCAGCGTCAGCGTCTGCCCGACGCGGGCATCCTCGACCGAGGACGAGGCGATGTAGCCCTCCTCGACCAGCATCTGGGCGATCGCGACCTTGAGCTTCGACGACGGCATGGAAACCTCGTCGTGGTGGGCCGAGTTCGCATTGCGCAGACGCGTGAGCATGTCTGCGATCGGATCAGTCATTGTCATGGGGGACTTCTCCCCTTCCTCGTCGCGGTTTCCGCCGGGTTGCCCCGGGACCTACGACGTAGTGATTACCAGCTGCTCTTGGTGATTCCGGGAAGCTCGCCCTTGAGGGCCAGCTCTCGCAGGCACACGCGGCAGAGTCCGAACTTGCGGTACACCGAGCGCGGGCGACCGCACCGGTTGCACCGGGTGTAGCCGCGGACCGAGAACTTCGGGGTGCGCGCGGCCTTGATCTTGAGGGACGTCTTGGCCATGTGGTCAGTCCTCCTTGAAGGGGAAGCCGAGGTGGCGCAGCAGGGCGCGGCCCTCTGCGTCCGTGGTGGCCGAGGTGACGACCGTGATGTCCATGCCGCGTACGCGGTCGATGGAGTCCTGGTCGATCTCGTGGAACATGGACTGCTCGGTGAGGCCGAAGGTGTAGTTCCCGTTGCCGTCGAACTGCTTCGGTGAGAGCCCACGGAAGTCGCGGATACGCGGGAGCGCGGTGGAGAGCAGCCTGTCGAGGAACTCCCACATGCGGTCGCCACGCAGGGTGACGTGGGCGCCGATGGCCTGGCCCTCACGCAGCTTGAACTGTGCGATGGACTTCTTGGCCTTCGTGGTCACCGGCTTCTGGCCGGTGATCAGCGTGAGGTCGTGGAGGGCACCCTCCAGCGCCTTGTGGTCGCGCGCGGCCTCGCCGACACCCATGTTGACGACGATCTTGACCAGACCGCCGACCTCCATGACGTTGCCGTGCTTGAACTCGTCGCGCAGGGCCTGTCGGACCTCGGACTGGTACTTCTCCTTGAGACGCGGGGCCATGCTCAGATCTCCTTGCCCTGCTCGATACCGCGCGCTGCTCCCCCGCGGGTCACGCGGACCCGGACGGTGCGGGTGCGGCCGTCGCGCTCGACGGTGTCCTCGCGGAAACCGACGCGCACGCGCTGCTTGGTGTCGGGGTCGACCAGGGCGACCTTCGACAGCGAGATCGGGGCCTCGATGGTCTCGATGCCGCCGCTGGAACCCTGGGTCTGGCCCTGGCGGACGTGACGGGTCTTCAGGTTGACGCCTTCGACCAGGACCTTCTCCTCTGCGGGGAAGACCTTGATGACGCGACCCTGCTTGCCCTTGTCGCCGGGCTTGAGGGGCTCGAGCCCCTCCTCCTGGCGTCGCGCGTTGCGCACTGCCAGGACCTTGTCGTCCGATGAGCGTCCACGGACGACCTCAACCAGGTCACCCTTGCGGATCTTCGCTGCCATCAGATCACCTCCGGAGCGAGAGAGACGATTCGCATGAACTTCTTGTCGCGCAGCTCGCGGCCCACGGGGCCGAAGATGCGTGTTCCACGGGGCTCGCCATCGCTCTTGAGGATGACTGCCGCGTTCTCGTCGAAACGGATGTAGGAACCGTCGGGACGGCGGGTCTCCTTGCGCGTACGCACGATGACCGCCTTGACGACCTCACCCTTCTTGACGTTGCCGCCGGGGATGGCGTCCTTCACGGTCGCGACGATCGTGTCGCCGATTCCCGCGTAGCGCCGACCCGAGCCGCCGAGGACACGGATGGTCAGGATCTCCTTGGCACCTGTGTTGTCGGCGACCTTAAGTCGCGACTCCTGCTGGATCATTTTGTGTGACTCCTGTCGTCGAGCCGGTTCTCAGCGAGGTGGATGTGCACCCACCTGCCAAGCCTTGCCGAACGGATGATGGTCTGAGGGGCGAAGGTCACTTCGCCTTTTCGAGGATCTCCACGACCCGCCAGCGCTTCGTGGCGGACAGCGGTCGGGTCTCCATGATGAGGACCAGGTCCCCGACGTGGCACTCGTTGGCCTCGTCGTGCACCTTGACCTTCTTGCTCTTGCGCATGACCTTGCCGTAGAGGGCGTGCTTGACACGGTCCTCGATCTCGACGACGACGGTCTTGTCCATCTTGTCGCTGGTGACGTACCCGCGACGGACCTTGCGGTCGTTGCGCACGACCTGGTCGGTGCTCTCGGACACTCGACTCACTCCTCGGTGCTCGGGGCGGTGCGGAAGCCAAGCTCCCGCTCGCGCGCGATGGTGTAGATCCGGGCGATGTCACGACGCACGGTCTTCATGCGACCGTGGTCCTCCAGCGAGCCGACAGCCTGGGAGAAGCGAAGGTTGAACAGCTCGGCCTTCGCCTTCTCGAGCTCCTTGGACAGCTGGGCGTCGTCCATGGCGTCGAGGTCGGCGGTGGTGAGACCCTTGTCTGCCATCAGATGTCACCACCCTCTCGGACCACGAAACGGGTCTTCATCGGAAGCTTGTGCTGGGCGCGGCGCATGGCCTCGCGGGCCAGCGGCTCGGTGACGCCACCCAGCTCGAACATGATGCGTCCGGGCTTGACGGGGGCGACCCACCACTCCACGGCGCCCTTTCCGGAACCCATACGGGTTTCGGCGGGCTTCTTGGTCAGCGGGCGGTCGGGGAAGATGTTGATCCACACCTTGCCACCACGCTTGACGTGACGGGTCATGGCGATACGGGCCGCCTCGATCTGGCGGTTGGTGACGTAGGCGCCCTCCAGGGCCTGGATCCCGTAGTCACCGAAAGCCAGTTCGGTTCCACCCGAGGCCGCACCGGTACGGTGCGGACGGTGCTGCTTGCGGTACTTGGTCCGACGGGGAACGAGCATCGGGCTCAGGCCTCCGATCCGGTCTCAGCAGCCGCGGGCTGGGCCTCGGGGGCCTGCTGCTGCGGCTGGGCGTTGTCCTGGGGACGTCCACCGCGACGGGGTCCACCGCGGCGTTCGCCGCGACGTCCCGCTCCGCGAGTCTGCTGCTCCGCCTGCTGGCGGGCGTACTCGCGCTCGGTGATGTCACCCTTGTAGATCCACACCTTGACGCCGATGCGCCCGAAGGTGGTGCGGGCCTCGTGGAGGCCGTAGTCGATGTTGGCGCGCAGGGTGTGCAGGGGCACGCGGCCCTCGCGGTAGAACTCCGAGCGGCTCATCTCGGCGCCACCCAGGCGACCGGCCACCTGCACGCGGATGCCCTTGGCACCGGCGCGCTGGGCGGACTGGATGCCCTTGCGCATGGCGCGACGGAAGGAGACGCGCGCAGCGAGCTGCTCGGCGATGCCCTGGGCAACCAGCTGGGCATCCATGTCGGGGTTCTTGACCTCGAGGATGTTCAGCTGAACCTGCTTGCCCGTGAGCTTCTCCAGGCTCTGGCGGAGGCGGTCCGCCTCGGCCCCGCGACGCCCGATGACGATGCCGGGGCGGGCGGTGTGCAGGTCAACGCGAACCCGGTCGCGGGTGCGCTCGATGTCGACCTTGGAGATGCCGGCGCGCTCGAGGCTCTCGGAGAGCGTCTTGCGGATCGCCACGTCCTCGGCCACGTAGTCGGCGTAGCGCTGACCCTTCGTCGTGGAGTCGGAGAACCAGTGGGACCGGTGATCGGTGGTGATGCCCAGACGGAACCCGGTGGGGTTGACCTTCTGTCCCATTACAGGTCTCCCTTCAGCTTGTCGTCCTTGGTGCCCACCACGATCGTGATGTGGCTGGAGCGCTTGAGGATCCGGCCGGCGCGCCCCTGGGCGCGGGGACGGAAACGCTTCATCGTCGGGCCCTCGTCGACGTAGGCCTCCAGCACGCGGAGGTCGGCCTCGTTGAAGGTCTCCCCGGCGAGCTCAGCCTTGACCTTGGAGTTGGCCATGGCGCTGAGCAGCACCTTACGGACATCGGTAGCAACGGCCTGCGGGGCGAACCGCAGAATGTCGGCGGCCTCCAGGGCGGCCTTGTCGCGAACCTCGTTCACGACACGGCGAGCCTTCTGGGGCGTGACGCGAACATAACGCGCCTGCGCCTTGGCTTCCATGAAATCTGCCTCTTCTTCCTCAGGGCCGGCTCAGCGCCGACGTCCCTTGCGGTCGTCCTTGTCGTGGCTGCGGAAGGTTCGCGTGGGGGCGAACTCTCCGAGCTTGTGGCCCACCATGGCCTCCGTGACGAACACGGGGACGTGCTTGCGGCCGTCGTGGACGGCGAAGGTCAGACCCAGGAAGTCCGGGGTGATGACCGAGCGACGTGACCAGGTCTTGATGACGTTCTTCGAGCCGGAATCGTTGGCGGCGTCGACCTTCTTGAGCAGGTGGTCGTCGACGAACGGGCCCTTCTTCAAACTGCGCGGCATTCTTCCAGCTCCCTATCAGCGCTTCTTGCCGGTCCGGCGACGACGCACGATGAGCTTGTCGCTGGCCTTGTTCGGACGACGGGTACGGCCCTCAGGCTGACCCCACGGGCTGACGGGGTGACGTCCACCGGACGTCTTGCCCTCGCCACCACCGTGCGGGTGGTCCACCGGGTTCATGACGACACCGCGCACGTGGGGGCGCTTGCCCTTCCACCGCATGCGACCGGCCTTGCCCCAGTTGATGTTGGAGTGGTCGGAGTTGCCGACCTCGCCGATGGTGGCACGGCAGGTGATCTCCACGTTGCGGATCTCCCCGGAGGGCATGCGCAGCTGCGCGAAGCGCCCTTCCTTGGCGACCAGCTGGACGGAGGAGCCGGCCGAGCGAGCGATCTTCGCCCCGCCACCGGGCTGCAGCTCCACGGCGTGGACAACGGTGCCCAGGGGGATGTTGCGCAGGGGCAGGTTGTTGCCGGGCTTGATGTCGGCTGCGGCACCGGCCTCGATGCGGTCACCCTGGTTCAGCTTCGCCGGAGCCAGGATGTAGCGCTTGTCGCCGTCGGCGTAGTGCAGCAGCGCAATGCGCGCGGTGCGGTTGGGGTCGTACTCGATGTGGGCGACCTTGGCCGGCACGCCGTCCTTGTCATGGCGACGGAAGTCGATGACGCGGTAGGCGCGCTTGTGACCGCCACCGCGGTGACGCGAGGTCACACGACCGTTGGCATTGCGGCCACCAGTCTTGTGGAGCGGGCGCACCAGCGACTTCTCGGGCTCGGAGCGCGTGATCTCGACGAAGTCGGACACGCTGGCGCCACGACGACCGGGGGTCGTTGGCTTGTACTTGCGGATTCCCATGATGTTCCTCTACCTCTCCAGCGGGCCTCAGGCCTGCTCGCCGAAGATGTCGATGGTGCCTTCGCGGACAGTGACGATGGCACGCTTGACGTCCTTGCGCTTGCCGATGCCGTCACGCGTGCGGTAGACCTTGCCCTTGCGGTTCTGGGTCGCGACGCTGGAGATCTTGACGCCGAAGATCTTCTCCACGGCGATCTTGATCTCTGTCTTCGTGGCCCGCGGGTCCACCTCGAAGGTGTACTTGCCCTGGTCCATCAGCACTGAGGACTTCTCGGTGACGACGGGCTTGAGGATGATGTCGCGGGGGTTCTTGCCCGCCTCGATGGTGCTCACTTGGTCTCCTCCTTGGTGCCGAGGAAGGTCGCCAGGGAGCCCTCGGTGAACACGACGTCATCGTGGTCCAGCACGTCGTAGGTGTTGAGCTGGTCGGCCCACAGGACATGCGCCTCGGGGGCGTTGCGCAGGCTCAGAGCGGTGAGCTCGTCGCTGCGCTCCAGGACCACCAGTGCACGACGGTCCTCGACCAGCGCGCGCAGCGCGGTCAGGGCGGTCTTGGTGGAGGGCTTGTCACCCTCGAACAGCGCGGTGGTCACGTGGACGCGACCGTTGCGGGCCCGGTCGGAGAGGGCACAGCGCAGGGCACCGACCTTCATCTTCTTGGGCGTGCGCTGGGAGTAGTCGCGGGGCTGGGGGCCGTGGACGATCCCGCCGCCGTTGTACTGGGGCGCGCGGATGGAGCCCTGACGGGCGTTGCCGGTGCCCTTCTGCTTGTAGGGCTTCTTGCCGCCGCCGGAGACCATGGCGCGGGTCTTCGTCGCATGCGTGCCCTGACGGGCTGCAGCGAGCTGGGCCACGACGACCTGGTGCATCAGCGGGATGTTCGCCGGAACGTCGAAGACCGAGGCGGGAAGATCGACGGAGCCGACCTTCTTGCCTGCGACGTCCAGGACGTCAACGGTACGAGCGTCGGACATGATCACGCACCCTTCACGGAGGAGCGAACCAGGACGACGCCGTTCTTGGGCCCGGGGATGGCGCCACTGATGAGCAGCAGCCCCTTCTCGGAATCCACGGCCTGGATCGTCAGGTTCTGGATGGTACGGCGGGCGTTGCCCATCCGGCCGGCCATGCGATGGCCCTTGAAGATGCGGCCGGGGGTGGCGCAGGCGCCGATGGAACCGGGCTTGCGGTGGTTGCGGTGTGCGCCGTGGGAGGCGCCGACACCGGAGAAACCGTGGCGCTTCATGACGCCCGCGAAACCCTTGCCCTTGGTGTTGCCCGAGACGTCGACCTTCTGGCCGGCCTCGAAGAGGTTCGCGTCCAGTTCCTGGCCGGCCTCGAAGGCGTCGGCCGAGGAGGTACGGACCTCGGTGAGGTGGCGACGGGGGGTGACCCCGGCCTTGTCGAAGTGACCGGCCAGCGGCTTGGTCACCTTGCGGGCGTCGATCTCTCCGAAGCCGAGCTGGACGGCGGAGTAGCCGTCGGTGTCCTCGGTGCGCACCTGCGTCACGACGTTGGTGCCCACCTGCACGACAGTCAGCGGCACGAGGTGCCCATCGGCATCCCACACCTGGGTCATGCCGAGCTTGCGGCCGAGCAGCGCCTTCACGGGCGCTGCCGCCTGCTGCTTGGTGTCAGTTGTCATTGCAGATGTCCTCAGAGCTTGATCTCGATGTTGACGTCCGCGGGAAGGTCGAGACGCATGAGCGAGTCGACTGCCTTGGGCGTCGGGTCGATGATGTCGATGAGCCGCTTGTGTGTGCGCATCTCGAAGTGCTCGCGGCTGTCCTTGTACTTGTGGGGCGACCGAATGACGACGAACACGTTCTTCTCGGTCGGCAGCGGCACCGGGCCCACGACCGTGGCACCCGCGCGCTGCACGGTTTCCACAATCCTGCGCGCGGAGCTGTCGATGACCTCGTGGTCATAGGACTTGAGCCGGATGCGGATCTTCTGTCCCGCCATGCCGTCATACCTCTTCTCGTACAGCTTCGTCACCGGTCCCCGCAGTCGGGCGTGTCGCTTGCGCGAGGCACACTGTTCCGCGGTTCCCCCCTACTGTCCGGGAGGTGGACCGTTGTCTTGTCCAAAGAACCAGGGCATTTCGCCCGGCCCAGAGAGTTTCTGGATCGGCCCCGCCTGAGCGGGGCAACCGCACCAGTCTGACAGA
>JAKECL010000006.1 GCA_030460725.1 Propionibacterium sp. | reverse complement strand
GGCTGTTCAAGATGGGCGGCACGCAGCTGTCCGGCCTCATCGCCGGATCCCAGACACAGCCCGCGGTGCTCGCCTTCGCCAACTCCCGGACCAACGCGGACCCGCGTGTGGCCCTGGGCTACGCGTTGGTCTACCCCGTCGCCATGATCGGGAAGATCCTGGTGGCACAGATCCTCGGCGGGATGTGAACGCCCAGGAGAAGAATCGTTTCTCCAGACAAGGTCTGAAGCAACCAAGGAGAACTCGGGACCGACAGGCGAACGTTGTGTCTGGCTCCGAGGCGCGACTGGAACCCAGATGCAGCCCGGCGCTGCGATCAGTACAGCAATGTGCGGAAGAACGGCCACGCAGGCTCACTACGAGGCTGTGGCAGGGTTCAGCGGTGGTCCCGGATCCATTCCTCGCCCTCGTCGACGATTGGAATGATCCATGTCGGACATTGCCATTTCCGCACGTATCAAGGGTATAGCTGCCGCCAGCGAACTCAGGATGTCGATTCTGAAGACCTTGCATGAACTGTCATCGGTCGAGCCCTTGACGCGTGCCGGGCGATCCGATGGGCCATCTTCGCTGCCGTCGTCTTCATCTGCCGCGCGAGCAGGGAAGTCAACGACTTCGAGCACGACTCGGTGGTGAGTCCCGTCGGCACAGGAACTCCTTCCGCTTGAGATCCCGGTAGTCCACCAAGGGCCTGACGGCTCTCGTCCGTGATACTTCCGGGTCTGGCGGTGTCCTCTACGCACGAGGGACACACCGAAGTGCTCAATCAGGTCTCGAGCTTCCTTGAGACTGGGCACCAGAGCGTTGAACTGCTTGAGAGCATCGGCTTCAGAACCCCGAACCTTGCGTGCTCCTCGGCGAACATGGTTGAGCGATTGAACACAGAGAAGCGCCTCCAACTCCAGACGTCCGAAGTCTTCGTCCATTGAGTACCCAACACAGCGCTTTGCCTGATCGAGGGAGGCGACGAACCACATTTGACATCAAGGCACCACCACAGACAGATCCTGAGCCGTGGCCATGCATTCTCCAGTCGCCCGGACAACCCTCGATGGCAGTCTCTCAGGGCTGCAATGCCAAGTCCACTACGCGCACACCACGTCGGAGTCCTGGGCCAGTGTGCTCGTTGACTCAGTACGCGCCATCACGAGCGAGAACTACCTTCACCGTACGGAAGAGTATGCGGATGTCCTCCGTCAGCGACCAGTTCTCCACGTAGTAGAGGTCCAGCCGGACTGAGTCCTCCCAGGACAGCTCCGACCTCCCGCTGACCTGCCACAGGCCTGTGATCCCGGGCTTCACCATGAACTTGCGCATGACGTCGGCCTCGTAGGACGTGACCTCACGAGGCAGTGGCGGCCTGGGACCGACCAGACTCATCTCACCAGTGAGGACATTGATGAGCTGAGGGACCTCGTCCAAGGACAGCGCTCGGATCACGCGACCGACAGGTGTCACGCGAGGATCATCCTTCATCTTGAAGAGGACCTCGTTGCCCGCATCCTGCAGACCCTGTTTCCGCCGGAGCTGATCCAGGACCTGCTCCGCGTCCGTGCGCATGGACCGGAACTTCCACATCCTGAACTCCGAACCGCCCAGTCCGACGCGAGCCTGTCGGAAGAAGACGGGACCACCGTCATCCAACTTGATGCACGCCGCCACGATGAGGCCAACAGGCACGACAATGACCGAGAGACACAGGATGGAGAAGAGGTCGAACGCCCGCTTCAGGACAAGCTTGCTCCCGTCGAATCGTGGGATGGCCACCTCGACCAAGGACAGTCCGTCCACGGGTCGCAGGTTGATCCTGGGGCCAGCGACGTCAACGATGCTCGGAGCCAGGATCAGGTTAACCCGGGCGGGGTCGAGCTCCCAGCTCAATCTGCGCACTTCCTGCGCGGACAGGTCCGGTGATCCGGTGACGACCAAGGTGTCCACGTCCAACTGCTCCAGGACCGCTGCCATGTCGCCGGCACCGCCCAGCACAGGAACGCTGCTCCCGCGAAGCACGCGTCCAGGGTTCGGCCCAGCCACGCAGGCGCCCACCACGGACATGCCGAGATCACGTCTGCGTCGGAGCTCGCGAGCCATGTCTGCCGCAGTCTGTGCGCCGCCCAGGAGCAGCACCCGACTGATGAGTTCTCCCCTTCGACGCAGGTGGACCAACCTCTTGCGTGCCACCCACCGCCACAGGAACAGACCCAGCAAACCGATCGGCAGAACAGCGAGGAAGTACCCGCGGGCCACCTGCACCTTGAAGAGGTAGGACGCAATGGCAAGCGCGCCGAAGACCAGGAACGTGGCCTGGAAGACCCGCTGGTACTCCTCGGTACCCGTCCCCAGCAACCGCTGGCGGTAGGTGTGGAAGGCACCGAGCAGCAACCACCACGCCAAGCCCAGACCGATGCTCAGCGGGAGGTAGCTGAGCGAGACGATTCCGTTCGAGTCCTGGATCGACGGGTCATTGAACCCGAACTTCAGCAGGTGGCCGGCGGTCACCGACAGGGTGATGACCACGAAGTCACCGGCGGCGAGGACACCCTGGAAGGCGCGGACCTGCGACGCGTGTCCATGGTCCCCCGGGGGCGCCGGAGGTTCTTCGGGCACCGTCGGTCTGCGCTGAAGGGCCGTCATCGCACTCCTCGCCTGAGCGGTCTCTGGGAACATCAACCAGAGTAGCCGGGAGAACCCGCGTCTCCAACAGAGCCAAAGTCAGACTTTCACTGTGGGTTCCCTCACCACCGAGCACGCGTCTCCTTGAGCACTCCCCGTGAAGCACCTCGGGCAATCGCTTTGGAGCAGTGGGCGCGCCCCACATCTTCGTACACGAACTGGCGCAGCCATCGGTCTTGTCGCTGGTGGAGGGGGACCTGCAGACAATGATGCTCCAAGCGTGGATGAGCTGGCCTGGCTGCTCTGCGGTTGCCCGCCTGACCGCTTCCGAAGCCCCTCTGTGTCTGCATCTGCAAGAGCGCACATTCTGTGGCACCAGATCTGAACACACTGCAGCCGCGCCCAAGAGCCGGACCGGCGTCCCCCACAGACATCGACGTGCCTGCGTCGATGTCCTCAGACAACCCTGACCCGCGTGCCCGACTCCTCCAGGTCGTGGACCATCTCCGGATCCGCACCTGAGTCCGTGATCAGCACGTCAACCTCGGGCGCGTCGAGGATCTTGGCGAAGGCGTGCACCCCGAGCTTCGAGCTGTCCGCCACCACCACGACCTCGCGGGCCCCCTTGCCGAAGAGTGCGTTGATCGTGGCTTCGGAGTCACTGAGGGTGAAGACCCCCTCCCCCGCCACGATCCCCGAGACACCCAGGAAGGCGATGTCGATGGAGATCCTCGGCAGGATCAACTCCGCCAACGGACCGATGAGTTCATAGGACTGGGCCCGTGCCACTCCCCCCGTGCACACCACCCGCACACCCTCACGCACGGTGAGGTCGGCGGCGATGTTGACGGCATTGGTCACCACCGTCAACGGGTGCTCGGAGAACCTCTGGTGGGCAGCGGACTGGATCCCCAGCTCCAGGGCGACTGCCGTCGTCGTCGTCCCGCCGTTCAACGCCACCACCTGACCTGGGCGGACCATCGCCGCGGCCGCTTCGGCGATGCGTTGCTTATCCTCCCCCCTCCGGGCCGCGCGGTAGCGCAACGGCAGCTCACCGGAGGCGGTGTTGGCGGTCGCCCCACCGCGGGTGCGCGTGATGAGCTGTTGGGAGGCAAGCACGTCCAGGTCACGGCGGGCGGTCGCGGCGGAGACGTCGAGCTCCTTCTCGATGTCCTCGACCCGGACGAATCCTCGTTCGATGATGAGGCTCGCCAGGAGCGAGAGCCTCTCATGGCGGTTCACGGTTGTCGTGCTCCGAACTCTTGGGCCACGGTCCTGCCCGGCGGTGCGCCAGCGGATCCGCGGGAACTGTGTTCCTTTTGATGATATCGGCAACGGCTGCCGAGACTGCTCCCGGTTGGTGGCGGAATGCCCGGTCCGGTTCTCATCTCGATGGCGTGGGACCAGGACAGGTCTTGACGGCCTCCACCAACAGATCGTCCAGGACGAAGTCTGCACCAGGCGCGTTCCCAATGCGTCTCAGACCCACCCAGCAGTCGCCAGAGCTCGTCCTGAACTCGGATGTGAACCGTTGGGTGCTGCTTGCGCGTGGAATCGGGTGGACCTCCAGGAGTCTCGACGTACCAGCCTCGACGTCGTCCTCACCCAACACCCACTCATAGGAGTCCGGGAGTGAGCACTGGAATGAGAAGGAAAGGCGGTAGGTGGTACCCGATCGGAACATCAGAAGTGAAGGAATCGTGCGGTAGACGACTCCCTCTCTCTCGTCATGGCTCTTGAGGGAGCGGAATCCGGAGATCACATCGTCGATGGCCAGTCCCTCGAGGGATCCTGAGCAGAACGGGAGGTGCCGGTTCTTCCACTCCTGCTGCGTATAGGGAAAGTGCATCTCGCTGATCGAGGTCCGACCGTCCTCGACCTGCCCGCCGTCACCGCGGACGAACGGTCCGCATCCGGGGTGATTGTCCTCGAAGCCCCAGAACCGGCCGCTCTTCGCGGCGTCGGGCCCCACCAGGGATGCGGGGCGGGGTTCACGAGGGAAATGCGCCCCAAGGTCCTCGATCAGCTGCACCCGAAGATCGTCCACGCGTACCGGCACCCGACCCGAGTCCACTCGGACGCCCACCCGGGCCAGACCGTCACTGGGGGCCGTGAAGTCCACGGAGGCGCGCTGCATGTAGGAGCCGTGCTTGGCATCCGACGCCGTCATGTTGCGTGCGGACGTCGTCTCGAACCGGGCAGCCACCTCAAGCCCCGCTCCCACGACCTCAAGTGAGACCGGTCGTCGTCCGCGCGGACCGATCTCCACCGATGCGCTGAATGCGTAACGGCTGCCGGGTCGCAGCCCACGGACCGCCTGGGTGAGGGAAGACACCCCTTCACCGAATCGGGCAACCTGATCTCCCGTGAAGTCCCTCTCGACCCCCACGGCGCCCTCGGTGTCCCATGCTGCGAGGCTTCCGGAGCAGAACCCCGGATCAGCCACCAGCGCACCCTCGCCCCATTCGATCTCGCGGTAGGGCTCCGGAGCACCGGGAAGGACCAGCACGTGGGCGAGGTGAGCCGGGCTGGAGATCGTGACCTGCCCGTCATGGACCTCCAGGTCCGTGACCCACTCCCGACCACCGTCACCCAACTTGTACAGGGTCAAGGTGTCAACTCCAGCGAAGGGGTCGGTGAGATGGAATGTCCAGGTGCCGTCGGTGTCGGAGTAGAAGTACATCTTCTCGGAGGTGACCCCGTCGGAAGACTGGACGGGCCAGGGAAGAAGATAGACACCCCCACGCGCGAGGACGACTCCGCGCTGGCGGATCACACGCTGCGAGTCCTCGAGATCGACTTCGATCCCACCTTCGAGCTCGACGTGGGAGTCCGGATCCCAGTCAAGAATCCTGAAGTGCTGGAGGAACTTGGTGGGTACGTTGTCCGTCCAGAGGTGACGGCTGAAGTCCTCCCAGCTCTGTTTGCCGGTCCAGCCTTCGAAGTCGGACATGTGGACCCCGCCGAGCAAGCGGTCCGCGTTCCACACGTCCCGGTCGGTGTTGAACATGTATCGGAGCATCACCGAGTTGATGCCGACGTTGTCCGCTTCCGTCGAGTATCCGACATCGTTGGCCCAGTGCGACCAGATCGAGTTCCCCTCGAAGGCCCACGAGTACTCGGATCCGAGTTCGAGGCCCATTCCCCTGAGTTTGTCGGCCAGCCCCTCTGCGACCCAGCCGGCGCGATAGTAGGCGTCGATGTACACACCGTCGAGTCGAGGGGCCTCGGCGCGCAGCTCCTCGAGACGATCGATGATCAGTCCCTGACCGAGATCCTCCTCCTGCGCAGTCTCGTAGGACTGACCCAGCCAGTCCCAAGCCGGGGTGTGCGCATCCTGGGTGAGCACGTCGCTGTAGGCGCGCGCAGCCGGGTAGAGTTCCGTGGCGTTGATGTGTACGGCGACATCGGTGTTGTACCGCTTCGCACCTTCGATGAGGATGTTGAGATCCTTCAGACCTCCCGCGGCTGAGTTGTAGTGGCCGCCGTAGTCACTGTTGGCCGAGTCATGCCCTTCGGAGCCGTAGCCCTTCAGGAGCGTCCACTGACCCAGGCCATCTGTCGCGAGTGCGACCCTCTTGATGTTGTCGAGGGACTTGAGGAAGGGATTGGTCGCCTCGGAGCCGAAATTGAAGGGAATGCGCTGTGCGACGCGCTCGGGCACTCGTACGGCTCCGAGCGGACGCGGCAGCCACGCCCTGAGTGCCCGGGCGGCATCCATCCATCCCACCTCCTGACGCCGGTTCACGGCGGTCACGACCACAGCGCACTCGGGTTTGAGGTAGTGCCGGACGCGGTGGTCGAACCCGTGCCTGGGCGCCCACACCCAGTCGCCTGACGCAATCGCGGCCCGCTTTGTGGCCTCGCCACTCACCGTGATGGTCGTGACGAGCCTGCGGTTCGTGTGGTCCTCATTCGCTGCCTGGTCCGGTGTGGCATTCGAATGGACGCCGCCAGCCAGCTCACCGTTCCACACGAAGGCGTACGGAGCCGGAACCTCTCCAACCTCCTCTTCGCGAGCTGTCCGCATGTCGAAGAACTCGTCGGCATCTCGCGAGGGATCCGTGTCGACGAGTGTGCGCGCCAGGTGTGCAGGTCCGTCGGATGAGTCCACCGAGAGCACGGCGTGGCCTGGGATCCCAATGGTGTGGACCAACGTCTCCTTCGAACCGAGAACTGCGTCGATGCAGATCCTCGCAACGCCGAATGCCGGGTCCTCGCGCCCAGCAGGCACGTAGTCCGCCCTGATCGACGTGCGGATCTCCAGGCCTTCCCACACCGGGTCCAGGATGGTCGAGGAGTAGAGGACCCAATCCGTGCCTGCGTCCGTCACGTGTGTCGACGCGAGTTGAGAGATCCCGTTGAGTCGGAATGAGTCGAGCAGAACCACATTGCCGGTGATCGACTTCCCGTCCAGACCATAGCTCAGGATCTGCGGAAACCCCGCTGCCGCCCTGACAACGAACCCTCCGCTCGTCAACTGGTGACAGGACTGCGCAGCTGCGCTCACCCCTTGGCGATCTGCCGACATGAACACGCTTCCCCTCTCAATCAGTCTCGTTGCACGTCTCAGTTGCGAAAACCATGGACGGGAGCGGGAATGTGCCCACCCCTCATCACGAAGTCCGCAGAACCATATGGATTCGTTGCCATGACCGGGGCGTGGCCAAGCAAGCCGCCGAAGTCGAGTTCATCCCCAATCGCCTTGCCAGGCGCCGGAATGATCCGCACACCCGTGGTCTTGTGGTTCATGACCCCGATGGCCGCCTCGTCTGCGATGATCGCGGACAGTGTCGAGGCCGGTGTCTCTCCGGGGACCACAACCATGTCGAGGCCCACCGAACAGATCGAAGTCATCGCTTCGAGCTTGTCAAGACCAAGAGCACCGTCCCGGACAGCTTCGATCATTCCGATGTCCTCGCTCACGGGGATGAAGGATCCGGAGAGCCCGCCGACATTGGAGCAGGCCATCATTCCGCCCTTCTTCACCGCGTCATTGAGCAGGGCAAGCGCAGCAGTCGTCCCGTGTGCGCCCACACGTTCGACGCCCATCTCCTCGATGATGCGCCCGACCGAGTCGCCGATCTCGGCTGTCGGTGCCAGTGAGAGGTCGACGATTCCGAAGTCCACCCCCAGCCGCTGCGCTGCAGTCGACCCGACCAACTGGCCAAGCCGGGTGATCTTGAACGCTGCCTTCTTGATGACCTCGGCCACGACGTCGAAGGACTCGCCGCGCACCGACTCGAGAGATGATCTCACCACTCCTGGACCGGAGATCCCCACGGAGACGCAGGTCTCCGGCATTTCGACGCCGTGGAAGGCACCAGCCATGAAGGGGTTGTCACCCACTGCGTTGGCGAAGACCACGAGTTTCGCGGCGCCGATGCCGCCGTCCGCGGCGGTTGCCTCGGCAGTCCGCTTGATCACCTCGCCCATGTCGCGCACCGCTGACATGTTGATGCCCGCTCGGGAAGAGCCGACATTGACGGAGGAGCACACGATCCCGGTTTCGTGCAGCGCATCAGGTATGGACTCCATCAGCACTTCGTCGCTGCGAGTGGTGCCCCTGTCGACCAGAGCGGAGAACCCCCCGATGAAGTCCACGCCAACTTCCGACGCAGACCTCTCGAGGACTCGGGCGTACTCGACGTAGTCGTCCTCACCTGAGGCCGCTGCGACCAAGGAGATCGGGGTGACGGAGATCCTCTTGTTGATGATCGGCACACCCAACTGGTCCTGAATCCAGTCCGCGGTCTCAACCAGGTGTTCCGCGCGCGAACAGATCTTGTCGTAGATTCGCCGTCGAGAGGCCCCGCCGTCTGACTCGGCGCAGTCCAGCAGGGAAATGCCCATCGTCACGGTACGGATGTCGAGACAGTCATTGTCGATCATGCGGTTGGTGTCCAGGACGCCCCGGGCGAGATCCAACATGTGCCTCACATCCTGTGCATGGCGTCGAAGATGGACTCGGACTGAACGCGCACATCCACGCCCAACTGCGCACCGACAACACTCATGGTCTCCTGCACGACCGTGAGGTTCGGCTCCGCAGCGCCCAAGGTGCATTCCATGATCATGGTGAAGTAGTCGCCCACCAAGGTCTGGGAGATGTTGATGATGCTGACGTCCAAGTGCGACAAGGCGGTGGACACTCCCGCAACGATTCCGACATGGTTCACTCCCGCAACCGTGACGATGAAGTTGTCCATCAAGTCCCTCTTCAGTTCGCTGTCCATGTCACTCCTTCACCGCGCCCGCTGAGAGGCCGGACTGCCAGAAGCGCTGCAGGGACAGGAACAGCGCCACCAACGGGAGAACACCGAGGATGGCTCCGAGCATGACCGCTCCCTTCTGGGGAGCGAAGTAGCTCATCATCCCGTAGAGGCCCAGGGTGACAGGTTTGATCTCGGGGCTGGACACCATCATCAGCGGGAGCAGGAAGTTGTTCCACGTCGCCACGAAGGTGAAGAGGAAGATGGTCACCATGGCAGGGGCCAAGAGCCTCAGAGCAATTGTGAAGAAGATCCGCAGCTCGGATGCTCCGTCGATGCGCGCGGCCTCGAGAAGCTCGGTGGGGACGGAGGTCTCCGCGTACACCTTCCCGAGGAAGACTCCGAAGGGTGAGACGCAGCTGGGGATGACAATGGCCCACATCGTGTTCGTCAGCCCCATCGAGTGGAACACAACGTAGAGCGGGATCGTCAGGATGGCGACGGGCATGAGCAACCCGGACATGATCAGGGCAAGTGTGAGCCCTTTCCCCCGGAAGCGGAACTTGGCAAGTCCGTATCCCGCCGCGAGTGAGACCAATGTCCCGAGCACACCAGCGGTGAGGGAGTAGATCAGCGAGTTCAGGACCCAACGCCAGAACATTTGCTGTGTCCAGCCCATGAGGATCGTGTAGTTCGACACGAGATTGAACGTCCCGAACCAGAACCCTGGCGTGGACGCCAGATCCGAGTTCGACTTGGTCGACGCGAAGAGGATCCAGACCAACGGGAGCACGAAGTATGCCAAGGAGACCACCAACACCGCCACCAGCAGCACCTTGACCCATCTCGGTGCTCGCAGTGACTTGGGCACGAGGTCGTACTCACTCATGCGATGCGCAGATCGTTCCTTCCGGAAAACGCTCACTTCTCAGTCCTCCTCTGAGCGACCGCGTACACGGCCGCCAACAACGCCGCGACGAGCGCCATCACAATCGACGCGGCGGATCCTGGTCCATCTCCCGAGGGGCTGAGCGAGCCCATCATCGTGTTGTAGGCGAGCATCATCGGGGTGTAGTCCTTGCCCATCCATTGGTTGGAGACCTGCAGAATCATCGGTTCGTTGAAGAGCTGCACCGTACCGATGATGGAGAGCAGGACGGCAAGGAGTGCCGCCCCGCGAACCAGTGGAACCTTGATGTTCCAGACAATCTGCCACCCGCTGGCTCCGTCGAGGCGGGCTGCTTCCTGGAGATCCTTCGGTATCGATTGCAGCGCTGCCAGGAAGATCAGCATGTTGTAGCCGGTGTACGTCCAGGTCGTCATGTTGGCCATTGAAGCGAGGATGATGTTCGGGGCCATGAAGTTCACGTGGATGCCGACGGCAGCAAGGGCCTTGACGATCGGCGAAATCTCCGGTGTGTAGAGATACATCCACAGCATGGCTGCCACGACTCCGGGGATCGCGTAGGGCAGGAAGTTGCCCAGCCTGAAGACGGAGACGTGCTTGACCACGAGCGAGTCGATCATGAGGGCGAGAAGCAACGCCGCAATGATCATCACTGGGATCTGGATGGCTCCGTAGAGGAAGACACGTCCCATGCCCAGCCAGAACCGTTCGTTCTGGACCACTTCCCTGAAGTTGTCCAGGCCGACGAACTGCTTGACCAGTTCGCCGCCCCCGTATGCACCGCCACCCTTGGGCACGGAACGGAAGAAGGACTGGTACACAGCCACACATATCGGAATGATGAAGACCAGGAAGAAGCCGAGTGCGAATGGCAGGACGAAGAGCATCCCCGCCCGAGCCTCACGCTTTCCGGACGACCCGCTCCTGCCCGCGCGACCCTTTTCCCTCCCGGTCCCGACCCCTTCAGAAGCCAGCGACGCTACCGCCGCCCAGCTCTCCTTCGACGTTCTCGTCTCGTTCATCGCTTCTCCCCGTCTTGACCCGGATGGGTTGAGTTGCCCGCCGACGCAGATCAGCGGGCAACCCAACCCGAGGCTCAGCTACTTGGCCTCCGCCGGCAGGCCCGCATCCGTCAGTGCCTTCAGCGAGGAGGACTGTGCGCCGCTGAAGATGTTGCTCACCGGGGCGCTGCCGTCCGCCGCGGCGGGCCAGGCCGCACCCATGTCGGAGCCGATCGCCGAGAAGTAGGGCATGAACGACCAGTCAGGATTCATGTCCTCGTTCGCCTGGTTCAGGGTCGCGAAGACGTCCTGGCCCCCGTAGAACGCCTTGATCGCGTCGGGGGTGGTCATCGCACCGGTCGCCGCCGTCACGAGGCCCTGGGTGACGAGATCGTCGATCTGGGTGTTGAACCAGTCGTTGAACTCCATGGCCTGCTCCGGGTACTGGCACCCCTTCATGACTGCGACCCCCGAGCCACCGTTGGGGCCGCTCATCTCACCTGCCCCGAAGTCGGGCAGCACCGACACTGCCCACTCGCCCTCGTTGTCCGTGTCCTTCATCGTGTCCAGAAGAAGGGCCGCCTCCCAGGCTGCGCCGAGATGGCCGATGATCTCGTGGTCAGCCGTTCCCTTTGCGAACGCGTCACCCCAACGCTCCAGGGCAGGCACAGACTTGTCGTCGAGCATGGTCTGCCAGAAGCTCGCGACTCTCCCGGACTCCTCGGAGTCGACATTCACCTGCCACTTGTCATCAACGACCGAGTACCACACCGCTCCGGCGGACGCCGCGAGACCGGACATCCAGTCCTGGCGCTCATCCGTGGGGAAGACCGCGATGTACTTGCCCTCGGCTGCTGTCTTGGCGGCAGTGTCGATGAACTCCTGGGCAGTCGTGGGCACCGAAATGCCGAGCTTGTCGAACTCGGCCTTGTTGTAGAAGTACACCATCGGGCCCGTGTCCTGGGGAAGCCCGACGACGGTGTCCCCAACCTTCATCATGTTGAGGGTACCCTCGGAGAAATCACTCTTGTACTGCTCGGCATACTCTGTGACGTCTTCGGTCAGACCCTTGACGTACATGGTCGGGACTTCTCCGTAGCCCAGTTGCGCCAGGCAGGGACCGTTGTCGGCATTGATGTCCGTCTCCAACTTCTTCACCATGTCGGCAGCAGCGCCATCGAACTTGGTGGCGGTCACCTGGATGTCGGGGTGTGCCGAGTTCCAGCGAGCGACGATGTCATTGACCTTCGTCATCCCGTCCCCGTCAGGCAGGCGGTGCAGGTAGGTGATCTGGGCGACCTCGCCAGAGGCCGAGCCGGACGTCGCGTTGCCGGACTCGGACGTGCCCCCGGACGAACAGGCGGCGAGTCCCATCGCCGTCACCGTGCCGAGCGCTGCCACCGAGGCCGTGAGCCTCGTCGATGCCCTGTGTTGAAGCTTCATGAGGATTTCTCTCCTTCGAGTGCATGGCCGGTGTCTGACCAGCCACCCACGCCTGTTCGATGCTCGTGTCGTCCCTTCCCGTGGTCACGAGTCGGGCATTGCCGATGTCGCCTGCCTTCCGGCTCACTCCTGTGGGGCATCACCTCCGGGTCCGTCCTCGTCCAGCCACTGCGAGGCGCCGGGCCCGAGGTGGACGCTCCTGTCCGCGCCGAGCCCACTGAGGCGGGTCTCCACGGTGCGGTCGCTCGAGTTGTAGGCCAGGGCCCGCGAGACACCCGGGTACCAGGCCACCTCGACGGCGGGGTCGGAGGAGACGGGCAGGACGCCCCACTCCGCCTCCCGGTGTGCGGCCCACATCAGGGTGCGGTGCAGCAGGCGCGAGTTCTGGGGTGACCAGGGAAGGCCCGCCAGGTAGACGCCGCGGCCGTTCCCGAAGTCGTGGGTGGACAGGCGCACGCGCCCGCCCTCCTCCACGACGACCTGGGTAATGGGGTCGGTGGCGACCACCGCCCCCGGCTCCTCCCCGTGGTCGAAGGAGCCGTGCAGGTCCGCGCTGAGGAAGTGGGAGCCGACGGTGGTGGGGTGGCGGTCGGTGGACAGTGACCACCCGACCTCCCGGTCCACGCCGAGCACGTCGGCCAGGGCGAAGACCGTGCCCGGGGAGAGCTGCGCGGGCCCGCCCCCGTGCGCGGGGACCGAGGCGCGTCCGCCCTCGTGAGCGGGGGGCAGTGACTCGGGCCCGACCCACGCGGTGGGCTCCCCCACCCCGACGAGGCCGCCGCCGTGCCCCACGAAGCTGCGGACCCGCTCCTGGAGGCGCACGTCGCGCCAGGCGGGCCCACCGGAGAAGGAGGTGCCGGCCGCACCGGCGTTGACGAGGACGTCCACACCCTCCAGGACGGAGCCCTCCGGGTCGGCGACCTCCTCGAAGGAGAGGAAGCGGACCTCGAAGGGCAGGCCCGCCAGGGCCTCCAGCACACCGGCGTAGTTGCGGGTCTCGCGGTAGGGCAGGGCGTGGGCCACCATGTGCGTCTGCCAGGACCTCAGGGAACCCCAGGCGTTGAGCACGCCGACGACGACCTTCTCGGTCTCGGGGCGTCGGCCGCCCGAGCGGTCGTGGATGGCGCGGAACTCGGAGACGATGTCCTCCACGCAGTCGATGAAGCCGGGAGTCCCCGCCGCCAGGGAGAGGTAGCCGCCGTAGCCCATGCGGTCCAGGGGGCTGCGCACGATCGCGCGGCGCGCGGTGCGCCAGCACTCACGGGCCTCCCCGATGGGATCGCCCTGGGGGTTGAAGACGTCGGGGAAAAAGTAGGGCAGGAACCGCCCCTCCGTGTAGGTGACCCCGGGGATGTCGGAGATCATGCGGCAGGTGGCGGCCGACCCGACGGAGCCGACCACGGCGTCCAGGCCGATGGAGGGGAAGCGCGGCCCGTAGGGTTCGGTGCCGATCCAGTTGTCCCCGAGGAACATCATCGCCTCGCGCCCCGCGGCGTGGACCTGGTCGACCAGTGCCCTCGCGCGCTCGGCGACGCGCTCGGCGGTGAAGTCGATCCACTGGCGGAAGCGGCGTGTGGGGGGACGGAAGGGGGAGTTGTACCAGCCGGCGTCCACGAAGTCCTCGGCGGTCAGGCGCTCACCGGTGCGGCGTTCGAACTCCTCCATGGCCTCCACCGACACCGAGGCGGAGTACCCGAACCAGTCGACGTAGCCCTCCCGGGCGTGCTCGTCGAAGGCGAGGGTGAAGTGGTAGAAGAAGGTCGTGAAGCGCACGACGTCCACCTCGGGGTGGGCGTCCAGCCACGTGGCCAGGGCGTGGCGGACGTGGTCCCAGGTGCGCGGGTGGACGACGTCGAAGGGACGTTCCTTGGCGCGGGCGGGGTCCGTGGCCCAGCCGTTGGTGAGGTAGTTGTACATCTGGGTGGAGTCCCACACCTGCACCGCCAGGAAGGACACCGTGTAGGTGTGCCACTCCTCGGGGGCGGCGACGGTGACCACCGCGCTGCCCGCCTCCCGGGGCAGGTCCCCCACCGGGAGGACCGTCTCACCGAGGGGCCGCGGGGGCGTGGCGCGCACCGTCCACTCAGAGGGGTCCAGTGCCCGCCCACTCGTGCGGTCCACGACCTGCCACCAGCGCGTGGTGTCGCAGTCCGTGTCGGGGCGGAACTGGGCCTGGAACCAGCCCTCCATGACGTCGATCTCCAGCGGGGTGGAGTCGGTGGCGAGGTGGCGGCGGGAGAGGAGGTACTGGTGGATGCGCTCCCCGGTGCTGCGGTCGGCCCATTCCTCGTCACCGCGGGCGGGGAAGTAGGTGGCGAGGACCTTCGCGAAGCCCCGGTCGACCCAGTCGGGGAGCTCGGTCCCGTCGGAGTTGCGCACCGCGTCCGCGCCGAGGCGCTCGACTAGGGACCGCACCTCGTCGTCCATCCCCACCTCGATGGGGAGTGTGACCCGTCCTCGATCCATGCGACGCCGTCCTCTTTGAAGAATCTGTGACACTGCGGTGGGCTGGCGACCAGGTGCGCCACCAGCTGGAGATTGATTCTGTCCGGTTGCGCCTCAAATATGTCACGATCCATCATGTGAGGCAAGCAGCGTTGCAGAACTGAGACCTTGGACGGTTGCTGGGCGAGCACTTGGGGCGCTGACCTGCGCAAACAGGGATGACTGCGCGTGGCGGGTGTTGGACGGGCGCCGGTCCGACCTGACGATCGCTTGGTCGTCCGAGCCGCCTCCTTTGCCTTCACGAGACGTTTCACAGAGTTGATCATGGTGGAAATGGCCATTGATTGCGCGTTGTTGCCTCTTCACGTGCTGCTCCGAGCGGCTATGCTGGTGCCCAGTGCTTCTATCAAGCATTGTTCGATCACTATCGATCATCCAATGAGGAGAGAGACATGTCAGCAACGTTGGACGAGATCGCCAGCCAGCCCGCCCTGTGGGAGCGGGTGCTGGATGTCGACGCCTCCGCACTTCCCGCCGCGGGCGCCCGTGTGGCGGTCATCGGATGTGGTACCTCCTGGTTCATCGCGCAGGCCTACGCGCACGCACGCGAGGCCCAGGGCCTCGGCCTGACCGATGCCTTCACCGCTGTCGAGTTCCCCGCCGACCGCGAGTACGACAAGCTCGTCTTCCTCTCCCGCTCGGGCACGACCACCGAGATCGTCGACCTGCTGCGCGACGCCCAGGGGAAGGGCGTGCCCTCCCTGCTGATCACCGCCGTCGCCGGCGGCCCCGGGGAGCCCTACGCCGATGACGAGATCGTCCTGGACTTCGCCGACGAGACCTCCGTCGTCCAGACGCGCTTCGCCACGACCGCCCTCGCCCTCTTCCGCGCGAACCTCGGCCACGACATCACGACCGCCGCCCACGACGCCGAGCGCGCCCTGGCCACCGAGATCCCCCAGCGCTGGGTCGACGCGGAGCAGATCACCTTCCTCGGCAACGGCTGGACCATCGGCCTGGCCAACGAGGCGGCCCTCAAGCTGCGCGAGGCCTCCCAGTCCTGGACCGAGGCGTACTACTCCACCGAATACCGCCACGGCCCCATCTCCATCGCCCAGCCCGGGCGCCTCGTGTGGTCCTTCGGGGAGCTCCCCGAGGGCCTGGAGGCCCAGATCGCCGAGACCGGCGCCGAGCTGGTCACCTTCGACGGAGACCCGCAGGCCCACCTCGTCCTCGCCCAGCGCGTCGCCGTGGCCCGGGCCCAGGCCCGCGGGCTCGACCCCGACCACCCGCGTCACCTCACCCGCGCAGTCATCCTGCGCTGACCGGACCGTGGACACCGCCGTGGACACCACCCGGGGCGCCGGGGTCGACACGGGCCCCGGCGCCGGCCCGGACACCCGGATCGCCGTCGGCATCGACGTCGGGGGCACGACCCCCAAGGGCATCCTCACCGACGCGCAGGGACGCATCCTCCACGAGGCGACTCCGCGCCCCACCCCCGCCCGGGACCTCCCGGCCCTGGTGGCGACCGTCGCCGCGCTGGACGCCGAGCTGCGCGCGCACCTGGCCGCGACGCAGGCGGGCCCGACAGGTCCGGGTCCCGTCGTCGGCGCGGGCACGGGCATCTGGGCGGGCCCGGTCGTGGGGCCCGTCGTGGGGCCTGTCGTGGGCCCCGGCGGGTGTGTGCCGGCATCGGCGCCGCGG
>JAKECL010000345.1 GCA_030460725.1 Propionibacterium sp. | reverse complement strand
ATCAGGGTGGGGGACAAGGCAGGCACTTCTTCGCATCCCCTGGCCAGAGCGCGGATCAGCGCCATGCCCGTGGGTGTGGCGAGCTCGCCGACGTCGTGGGGATCCCCGACGAGGGCGGGAACCTCCTCGTGCACGTGGCCGGTGAGCCTGTGGGTGTGCTCATGCGCGTGCTCGCCGTCCCCGAGGGTGTGCGAGTGCTCGTGTGCACCGTTCCCGTGGTCGTGGGTGTGCTCGTGCTCGTGCGCACCGTTCCCGTGGACGTGGCCGCCCTCGTGGGGGTGGTGATGGTCGTGGTGCAGGTCGGAGCCCTGGAGGACGCCGGGCAACGCCCGCACCTGCCAGCCGCGCGAGAGCTCGAGGACAGCGGGGGCGGGAACGGGCATCAGGCCGTGGGCGGCGTGGATGCGGCCGTTGCCCAGCGCGACCCAGGAGGCCGAGACGTCGGTGACGCCCAGGAGGCGCAGGGCCTCGCACACGCCGACGACATCGCCGATGGCGTCCAGAGCGCCGACCTCGTGGAAGTGGACGGAATCGATGGTGGCGCCGTGGACACGGGCCTCGGCCCTGGCCAGACGCTCGAAGGTTGCCAATGCACGCCCGCGGGTCACCTCGGCCAGAGGCGCATGCTCCAGGAGGTCTCGGATCGTCGGCCAGGTGCGCTCCAGGGAGCGGTCTCCGACCTGCAGGACGCGGGCGTGGCAGGCGCGGACCGCACCACGGGTGACCTCCTCGCTGGTGATCTCCAACTGTCCGGGCAGGACGGCGTCGAGCGCAGCCTGGATGCCCTGGACGGGAGCGCCGGCGTCGATGAGCGCCCCCAGGAGCATGTCCCCGGCAACCCCCGCCGTGGCGTCGATCCAGGCGAGCTGTCGGGCGTGGGGGATGACCTGTCGCGGGAGAGTCCGCGGTGCCGGCACCATCAGAACAGACCCATGACGTGGCGGACGAACAGGGCCGCCAGTGCGGCGCCCAGGAAGGGGGCGGTCCCGGGGACGATCAGCCCGTACTGCCAGTCATTGTTCGCCTTGTTGCGGATGGGGAGGATCTGGTAGGCCAGACGCGGTCCCAGGTCACGTGCCTGGTTCATGGCGAATCCGGTCGTGCCGCCCAGGCCCATGCCGACGGCCCACACGAGCAGACCGACGCCGACGGGCAGCATGGACTCGTAGTTCTTCGCGATCGCCAGGATGCCGGTGATGAAGACGAAGGTCGCGAGCGTCTCGACGAAGTAGTTGCGCGGCAGGTTCCGCAGGTTCGGGTTGGTGGAGAAGATGTTGCGGACCGCCACAGGGTCGACGACGTCTTCGGAGGCCTTGAAGTGGTCGGCGTACATGAACCACACGATCACGGCGCCCACCACACCGCCCAGGCACTCCGCGATGACAAAGGGGACGAAGGAGGACCAGGGGATCATGCCGAGCATCGCCTGGGCCAGGGCCATGGCCGGGTTGATGCACACACCGCCGAAGATGAAGAGGACGACGGAGATGCCGAACGCCCACGTCGTGATCGCGAACACGTGTCCGGAGCCCTGGTACTTGGTGTGTTTGAGGACGCCGTCGCAGTGGACGCCGACGCCGAAGAGGATCATGAGTGCGGTGCCGAGGAACTCGTAGAGGGTCTGTTGCCACATGGGAAGTGCTGCCTGTCTCGTGTGTAGGTGTATTGGATGGGAATGGGGACGAGGGCGGCGCGGAGTCCGCAGGGCGGGCTGTGCCGGGCGCGTGGAGCGGGTCCTCGGGGTGGTGGTGCTGGTGGGCCTGACCGGGAGGTCCACGGATCGGATCGGTGTGGGAGTCCCGTCAGGGACCCGTCACCGACCCCGCACAGGCGGGGTCACTGCACGATGACGGAGAGCCCGTCGCGGATGACGGTGACCTTCGCGTCCTCACCCTGGGAGGCGAAGGCGCTGGCCAGGGCGGCCTCGAAGGTGGGCTGCAGTTCCATGTGCATGTCGGTGACGAGGCTCGGATCCACCAGGTCGGAGACGATGATGACGTGGTGGTGGACGAGGATGCGGGCCAGGATCTGGGAGGTCCACTGGTCGGGCACCGTCTCCAGACGGGGGGTGTTGATGGCGGCCTCGAGGAAGTCCGCGGGATCGGCCAGGTCGGCGAGGTTGTGGTAGAAACCCTCCCCGCCGTGACCGTCGGCGCAGCCGGCGACCATGATGATGACGCCGCCTTCCTTGTTGGTGGCCTCCGCTGCCGTCATGCCCTTGACGGCCTGGTAGATGTTCTGGTCCAGGGGGAATCCGCCGTTGGTGGTGACGGTGATGTCGGAGGGGATCTTGTCGACGTGGGCCAGCCCCGCCACGAAGTCGCAGCCCACCTTGTGGGCCTCGACCATGTCGCCGGCGAAGGAGCCGATGATCTTCTTGTCCCCGTCCAGGACCACGTTGAGGATGAAGGCGAGGTTCGCGGTGCGCGCCGCGTAGAGCATGTCCTCGTGGATCGGGTTGTGGGCGAGGTTGCCGGTGCGCGCCTTGTCGGAGTCGATGAACTCCCCCGAGTGGTTCGCCATGATCGTCTTGTAGGAGGCCACCCCGGGCAGGACCGCCTTGCGGCCACCGGAGAAGCCTGCGAAGAAGTGGGACTCGATGAAGCCCTCGGCCAGGAGCAGGTCGGCCTCCACGGCGATGCGGTTGATGATGCAGTCCCCACCGGAAGGCAACTGCCCGATCTTCACCACCGAGGAGTCGTCGGTGGAGACGTGCATGACGATCTCCTCATTGTCGACGATGTCCTGGCCGTACTTGTTGACCAGCTCCTCGCGGGTGGAGGGGCGGTGGAAGCCGGTGGCCACGAGGATGCGGATGCGCGCATCGGGGGCAACGGAACGGATCCGGCGCAGGATGATCGGCGTGATGATGTGGGAGGGCACCGGGCGGGTGTGGTCGGAG
>JAKECL010000344.1 GCA_030460725.1 Propionibacterium sp. | reverse complement strand
CCAGACCCCGACGCTCAGCGGATGGGGATGTCGCTGACGCGGAAGAGGAAGTAGTGGGCGGTCGTGCCCCCGAGGATGTCCTTGTAGTCGGAGACGTCGAGGACTGCGGAGTCGGCCTCCATCCGTGGCCACACCACCGGGACCACCACGGACTGGCCGGGCACCAGCTTCGCGTACTGGTCGGGGACGACGGGTGTGTGGTCCGCGCCCGCGACCGAGTAGTCGACGGGGAAGAAGCGCTGGCCGCCTTCGAGCAGGGTGAGCCCGGACGGCATGGACATCTGGTTGGGTTCGAACTCACCACGTGGGGTGCTCAGGGTCATGGCACGCAGCGCGTTGAGGACCCCGGTTGCCTCCGTGTCCCCGACGTTGGTCACGGTGACCTCCCCTACCAGGTAACGCCCACGTGTGCGCAACTCCGCCAGGTCGATGCGCATGGTGTCACCGTTGTCATTGGAGACCGTCGCGCCCTTGCCCGCCACACCCACGGGTCCCTCTGGCTCGGGGAGTTCTGCCTGCTCCCTGCCCTGGATGACGACGGGGCCGGAGCTGTCAGCGGGGACCACCAGGATCTCAACGCGGCGGTTCGCTGCCCGCGCCTCACTGGTCGTCTCGGCGACGCGCGGTTCGCTCTCACCCCTGCCCTGGGTGGTGACCTTGAAGGCGGTGAGGTCCGTCAGATCCCCCAGGGCATCACTGACCGCCTCGGCGCGCCTCTCGGACAGGGCCTGGTTGTGCTCGTCGGAGTCGACGTCATCGGTGTGGCCGACGATGGTGACGGTCCCACCTCCGATCCGGTCCAGCTGGTCGGCGACCTGGCGCAGCTCCGCCCGGGCACCGGGCCCCAGGGTGTCTTGGTCGGAGTCGAAGAGGACGTCAGCGTTGACGTTGATGGCGACCTGCTCGGCAGTGACCTCGATGTCCTGGCCGTCGTCCGTGGCCAGCGCGAAGGACTCCAGCTGGGCCCTGCGCAGGTTGATCTCCTGGCCGGGCAGTCCGATCGTCTCCTCGGCGGCGTCCAGTGCGGCGACGGAACGGATGTCGGTGTCGTCGGTGGGCAGGGCCGATTCCTCCACGATGGGCACGTCCTCGACCAGGCCCACGCCGGGCACGAGGATGTCCACGGCCTCGCTGTCCTGGGGACCGTAGACCGAGTAGGCCGCGTAGGGCGGTTCCTGCGCGACGGGAGAGATCTCCAGAGTCGCCTCGTCGCTGGCCTTGGGGTCCGAGCCGAGCCGGACGGGCTCCTCCACCGTGCCCGCCTCCAGGTCGAGGAGGGGGAAGCGGTAGATGCCGCGGAAGGGGTGGGCCATCCAGTGGGCGCGCCTGTCGAACCCAGCCGCCTGCGCGCCGTCGGGCAGTTCGACCTCGAGCACCAGGACAGCGTGGTCCCCCCGATTCACCAGCGGACCGATACGCGCGGTCACCTCACTGGTCGGGGTCTCGATCACGCCCTCGACGAAGAGTCCCCCCGCGGCCGACGCCTCGCTCCCGCTCTGCTCAGCGGCACCGGACTGGGATGGACCTGACTGCCCGAACAGTCCCGACTGCTCCCCTGGGGGGCGCCTCCCCCCGTGCAGGCGGTCACCGCCAGCGCAGCCACCGCCGCGAGGGCGGGAAGGACAAGGGTGGAACGGCGGCGCGTCATCGGCGGTCCTCTTCCGGGTGTCGGCAGGGCATGCGGTCAGGGATCGTTCTGCTTGCACCCTAACCGGCGCCCGCCCAGTCCCGCCTGACGAGGGGAGGCGGCGAAGGGCCGGGACCGGTGCCGGGCACGGGGATCGTCGCCGAGGGGGCGATGGCCGGCTCAGTGGCCAGTACGGGAGACAGCCCGGGATCCACCCGCTCCCTCGGGGCAACTGAGGCCTCCGCCGGACAGTCACCCACCGCACCACTGCAACGAAAAACCCCGGAACCCATTGGGTCCCGGGGTCTCGCGGCGGAGGATGGGGGATTCGAACCCCCGAGGGCTTGCACCCAACACGCTTTCCAAGCGTGCGCCATAGGCCACTAGGCGAATCCTCCGAGGCGCGTGGATCGCACGCGCGCTGGACCATGTTAGCGGGTTGCACGCCCTGATGGCGAACTGGCATGGTCTCACCGGCCGTGGCGTCCCTCACGCGCACCGCGTCGGCAGGACGCCTCCGGGACGCCGGTGTTCGGGACATGGGGACGGGCAGCCTGCCGAGGGCGCGGCCGATGCAGGGGAAGACGGTGGCGGACTCGAACCCCGGAGCCTCGGAGGACCCGGACCCCTCGGCAAGCGTCCCATTCAGTGAATGTGGCGATCCCCCGAGTTGCCCGACAGGTGCAGTTCCTGCACTCTTTGGCCATGAGACGACACTCCATCATCACAGTCCTGTCCGTCGGTCTGCTCGCCGCCTCACTCTCCGCCTGTGGAGGATCGGGGTCGAACGACCAGTCCGGTGCGCCCGCCTCCGGTGCCGCCGAGGGCTCAGGCTCATCCACAGCGCCCGCAGCCACCGCTGAATCCTCCCAGTCCGTCGAAGAGGGCTGCACCGCCCTGGAGACAGAGTTCCAGGACCTCGCCAAGAAGTACGAGGACACCGACACCTCGGACCAGGCTGCAACCCTCGAGGCCTTCGGAAAGATGATGGAGGACATGAAGACGGTCGGGGACTCCGTCACCAACCCTGAGGTCGGGGCTGCATGGGGAGGCTACGTTGACGCACTCGAGATGATGGGTGGGTCCCCCGCCTCAGCCGGCACCTCCCAGTCCGCGGCGGAGGAGTCACTGGCAAAGCTTGAGGAAGCCTCCCAGAAGATGCAGCAGTCGATGAGCGACCTGAGCGCCCTGTGCCCGAAGTTCCAGGAAGCCGCAGACATGTTGGACACCACCACACCCTGAAGCTGATCGACCGAATTCCGTCTGCCCCCCTCGC
>JAKECL010000343.1 GCA_030460725.1 Propionibacterium sp. | reverse complement strand
TCACGCACGGCACGGGGCCGGGCCTCCGAGGGCGGCCGGGCCCCGAGTGCTCGGTGCTCCTACCGGGTGATCACTCCCCGAAGGTCGTGTGCTTCTCCGAGGTCACCGAGGACGGCTCCGCGACGGAGACCAGGCCGAGCTCCGTGACCCCCGCCATCAGCGGGTTCCACGGCACGACACGGACGGCGTAGCCGAAGGAGCCTGCGACATCGAGCTTCTCCGATCCCTTGAACTCCCAGCGTCCCTCGCCCAGGTCCTCCACCGGCTTGAGGTCGGCGGTGACGAAGTCGTGGATCTCATCGTCCCCACCCACGGGGCCCGCCAGGATCTGCACATGGACGTCGTCGGGGACCAGGGCCCCCAGACGCACCTGGGCGCGCACCTGGACCTCGTCGCCGATCTGCGCGACATCGGGGATGTGCACCTCGACGTAGTCGACGTGGACCTCGCCCCAGTGGGAGCGCACATGCCACTTCCACTGGGCCAGGGCGCGCGCGGCCTCGTGTCCGGGGACATCGATGGCCTGCTCCGCCTGGGCAACCGGGGTGTAGAGCTGCTCGACGTAGTCGCGCACCATGCGGGTCGCCTGGACCTTGGGGCCCAAGGTGGCCAGGGTGTGGCGCACCATCTCCATCCACCGCTTGGGCACTCCGTGCTCGTCGCGATCGTAGAAGCGAGGGGCGACCGTGTTCTCGATGAGGTCGTAGAGGGCGGCGGCCTCGATGCGGTCGCGACGCTCGGGGTCCTCCACGCCGTCGGCGGTGGGGATCGCCCAGCCGTTGGCGCCGTCATACATCTCGTCCCACCAACCGTCGAGCACCGAGAGGTTGAGCGCACCGTTGAGGGCGCACTTCATGCCCGAGGTGCCCGAGGCCTCCAGGGGGCGCAGCGGATTGTTCAGCCACACGTCGCAGCCCGGCATGAGCGTCTGGGCCATGGCGATGTCGTAGTTGGGAAGGAAGACGATGCGGTCACGCACCTTGGGATTGTCCGCGAACTGCACCAGACGCTGGATCAGGCTGACGCCGAGCTCGTCGTCGGGGTGGGACTTGCCGGCCACCACGATCTGGATCGGGCGCTCGGGGTCTGTCAGCAGACGGGTGAGACGCTCGGGATCGTTGAGCATGAGGGTGAGGCGCTTGTAGGTGGGCACGCGTCGCGCGAAGCCGATGGTGAGGACGTCGGGGTCCAGGACCCCGTCGATCCACCCGAGTTCCGCCGGGGAGGCCCCCCGCTCGATCCAGGAGTCGTGGACCCTCTGTCGCGCGGAGTGCACCAGGCGCACCCGCATCTCGTGACGCTGGGACCACAGCACCGAGTCGGGGACGCCCCCCTTGTCCTCGGGCTTCAACCATCCCTCGCCCGAGGCGATCTCCTCGCGGCTCAGGTACTCCTCGGCCTTCGCCTGGAAGGAGGGCGCACGCCACGTCGGTCCGTGGACACCGTTCGTCACGGAGGTGATCGGAACCTCGTCGACGTCGAAGCCCGCCCACAGGGCGGCGAACATCCGGCGTGAGACCTTTCCGTGCAGCTTGGCCACGCCATTCGCGCGACGCGCCATGCGCAGCCCCAGCACCGCCATGTTGAACACATCCGGATTGCCCCCCGGATAGGACTCGTTGCCCAGTGCCACCACGTCCTGGGTGGTGGTTCCCGGCAACGGGATCGCGTCGAGGTAGCGCGACACCAGGTCGCGGTTGAAACGGTCGATGCCGGCGGGGACGGGCGTGTGGGTGGTGAAGAGCGTGCCTGCACGCACCGCTTCGATGGCCGCAGCCAGGTCCAGGTGCTCGGGGCCCTCCATGAGTTCACGCAGACGTTCCACCGCCAGGAAACCGGCGTGGCCCTCGTTGCAGTGGAAGACGGTGGGAGCGGGAGACCCCGTGAGACGGGAGTACAGACGCAGTGCCTTCACTCCGCCGACACCGAGCAGCAGCTCCTGCTCCAGGCGGTGGTCCTGGGAGCCGCCGTAGAGACGGTCGGTGACCGTGCGCGAGACCGGGTCGTTCTCAGGGACGTTGGAGTCCATGAGGAGCAGAGGGACCCGTCCGACCTGCGCGACCCACAGCTGGGCGTTGAGGGTGCGGTCGGAGGGCAGCGGCACCGCGATGCGGGCCGGGGTCCCGTCCTGCTCACGCAGGAGCGTCAGCGGCAGGTTGTTCGGGTCGATCAGGGGGTAGGTCTCGCGCTGGTAGCCGTCACGGGACAAGGACTGGCGGAAGTAGCCGGACTCGTAGAGCAGGCCCACACCGACGATGGGCACACCCAGGTCGGAGGCGCTCTTCAGGTGGTCACCGGCCAGGATCCCCAGACCACCGGAGTACTGCGGGAGGACGGCCGTGATGCCGAACTCCGCGGAGAAGTACGCAATGGCCTCAGGCTTGCCCTCGGCGTGGTAGTCGGACTGGTACCAGCGCGGCTCGCTCATGTAGCGCCCGAGGTCGTCGGCCAGTTCCGCGGCGCGGTCCACCACGGAGGGGTCGGCGGCGAGCTGTCGGAACCGCTCGGTACCGATCTGGCCGAGCAGGGCGATGGGATCGCCGTGGACCCGCTCCCACGCCTGGGGGTCGAGGGAGGCGAAGAACTCCGCGGTCGGCGCGTGCCAGCACCAACGGAGGTTCCTGGCGAGGGTGTCCAGGGGGGACAGGGCCTCGGGAAGGACAGTACGGACGGTGAATCGTCGAATGGCTCTCACGCGTCGAAGTCTATCCACAGCGGTCAACCATCGGGAGACTGCCCGCTCACGATGGCGCAGATGTCGCCGATCCCACCGCGCCGACGACAGACCACCGGTTGACACAGGAGACACAATGCCCGCATGCGACGGGCCGTGGCCGCTGTCCCGTGGCCAGGGCGCTCGCGCAGGCACCGCGCTCGTCCCCCACGACCACACCCTCCCCACT
>JAKECL010000342.1 GCA_030460725.1 Propionibacterium sp. | reverse complement strand
ATGGCGCCGGCATGGCACGGAGAGGGTGCGGGAGGGGAGGGGTGGACGTGTGCGAGACTGACCGCATGCGCGTCTACCTTCCCGCCACCAGCTCCGACCTCGTCGACGACAGGCCACCCCTGACCTCCGGGTTCACCGCGGTGGTCCCCGCGTCCGCGACGGGGGAGGAGGCCGAGGTCCTGGAGGACGCCGCCCAGACGGAGGCCGGGCTGGCCTCGCTGTTGCGTCTGCGTGAGGCGACGGGCACCCAGGCCAGGCGCAGGATCATCCTGGCCGCCGACGCCAACGACACCTCGGTGGCTGTCCTCGACCCGGCGGATGCGACCTCACCCATCGCGGAGGTGGCTCCGGGCCAGTTGTCCTGGACGGATGTGGTGGCGATCCTGGTGGACGATGCGGACGCGGAGCCGGCCGTGTCACGTGTGCTGGAGGCTGAGGACCAGGACCAGGCGGACCTGGCCGTGGCGGAGCTCTGGGAGCATGCCCTGGGGTGGTACGACATCACCGAGCGGAGCCTGCTCCTGTCCCCGAGGGAAGACCTGGACTGAGGGCGCGCCCCGGGCGGGAACAGGCGCGGTCACGCCCACATCGTCGGCCCGGTCACGCGCGCGTCCTCGGGCGGGTTCCGCCGCCGCGACGCGTGTGACCGTTCGGTGCTCGGTGCTCGGTGCTCGGTGCTCGGTGCTCGGATGGCGGGCGACGGTCAGCGTGCGGGCGATTCCTGTCCGTCCCGTTCGGTGTCCTGCCCGTCCCGTTCGGTGTCCTGGCCCTCGAACCACTCCAGCTCCTCGCTGCGCGCATCCTCGGGCCAGTCCAGGGCATCCATGACCGCGGCGTGCAACAGTCCGTTCGTGGCCAGTCCGTTGCCGCCCCACGGTCCCTCCTGACCGGACAGGGAGGAGAACCGCCCTCCCGCCTCGGTGACAATGGGAACCAGGGCCGCCATGTCGTGGATCTCCAACTCGGGTTCGCAGGCGACGTCCACCGCGCCCTCCGCCACCAGCATGTAGCTCCAGAAGTCCCCGAATGCCCGGCTGCGCCAGAAGGCGGACTGCATCTCCAGGAACTGGCCGCCCCGCCCGTGGTGGAGCCACCCGTCCAAGGAGGAGTAGGACAGGGACGCCTCTGCGACATCCCCCACGGATGAGACCTGCATACGCGTGGCGCGCATCAGGGAGGTGCCCGTCCAGGCTCCCTGCCCCTGGGCCGCCCACCAGCGTCGCTTGAGGGCGGGGGCGGACACCACGCCCATGACGACCTCGCCGTCCTCGACGAGTCCGATGAGGGTGGCCCACACGGGTACACCCCGGACGAAGTTCTTCGTCCCGTCGATGGGGTCGAGCACCCACTGTCGACTGGAATGTCCCGTGGCACCGCGTTCCTCCCCCAGCACCGCGTCTCGGCTGCGCGTGTGGGAGAGCTGGGAACGGATGAGGTCCTCCGCCGCCCGGTCGGCATCGGTCACCGGGGTCATGTCGGGTTTGGACTCCACGACCAAGTCCCGGGCGCCGAAACGCGAGAGCGTGAGGGCATCGACCTGGTCCGCGAGGACATGGGCGAGGCGCAGGTCGTCGTTGTAGCGTCGGCTCTGGGGCATGCGACCACCGTAGCGCGTGGTGGGGCCGGGAGGTGCTCGCCTGCGCGGGCGTCGCCAGGGTGCACTGCCGTAGTCTGGGCCCATGCCCAAGCCCTTCCTCATGCTCACCTCGCGCGACGACGAGGTCGTCGCCGCCGATGAGCTCGAAGCGCTGCCCCGGATCGGTGGTCTGGAGCCGGGGGAGTTCGTGCGGGTGCGCCTGGAGCGCGAGCCCTTCCCCGACATCGACGCCTCCCAGTGGTCAGGGGTGATCCTGTGTGGGTCGCCCTTCGATGCCGGAGCGCCCGAGGATGCGAAGTCGCCCCTGCAACGTGAGGTGGAGACGGGGCTCTCGCGCTTCTACGACATGGCGCTGGAGGAGGGGATGCCCTATCTGGGGATCTGCTACGGGCTGGGCACACTCACCCGTCATCTGGGTGGGGAGCTGGACACCGACCATGCGGAGGAGATCTCCGCACCTGAGCTGCGTCTGACCGAGGCGGGGCGAAATGACCTGCTGCTGGAAGGCGTCCCGGAGGTCTTCCACGGCTATGTCGGCCACCACGAGGCGGCCTCCGAGATCGCACCGGGTGCCACCCTGCTGGTCACCACGTCGGCGACGCCGATCCAGATGGTGCGGGTGGGGGAGCGCGCGTGGGCGACGCAGTTCCATCCGGAGCTGGACCTGGCGGGGATCCTGGTGCGCATCGAGGAGTACGCGGACCGGGGGTACTACCCGCCCGAGGAGCGCTCCCGCATCGAGGCCGGTGTACGTGCGGTCGACGTGACGCCCGCCCACATGGTCCTGCGCAACTTCGTCAGGCGTTTCCGCCGAGTCTGACCGTCGGAGCCCCACCGCGAGCCGTTCGCTGGTCAGGAGGCAGTGTCCTGTCCGTCCCGCAGCCGCGCCAGGACGGCCGGGGGCAGTTGCGACCCGAAGGAGGCGGAGGCACGGAAGGCGCAGACAGGACACAGGTCGCCCTCCGAGGCCGGGTGCGCAGTCCCGCACCGGGTGCAGGCGGAGGTGGCGACAGTGGCGAGGACCTCCTCGGGGCGCTCCAGGACCGAAGACGCGTCCGCAGGCGCCACCGGTGCCAGCGCGTCGACGGGGCAGAGTTCCACACAGTGCAGGTCTGCTCGGCAGTCGCTGCGCAGGTGGGTGAGGGTGCTCGTGCCACCGTCCACGTCCAGGCGCAGGGCGCCTGTGGGACAGGCGCGCACGCACACCCCGCAGGCGGTGCAGCCCCGGGCCACCAGGTCCATGCCGATCAGCACCCCCGAAGCCTCCGTGGAGGCGACTTCCACCGGTGGGGTCAGGGGGGGCACCGCGAC
>JAKECL010000341.1 GCA_030460725.1 Propionibacterium sp. | reverse complement strand
CCCGGCCCGGGGGGGGGGGGGCGGTCGGGGGCCCCCCCGCCGGCGGGTCGCCAGGGCACTGCGAGCCGCAGCAGGGCGGTGCTGTGATGCGTCGGTGCGCCGGGCGACGGACCACGCTGTGATCGAGGACGGACTTCGCCGGGAATGAGGACGGACCTCGCGAGGAATCGCGACGGACTTCGCGCGGAATCGCGACGGACTTCGCGGGAGAAGGGGACGGACTTCGTCGGGAGTTGTGGCGGGCCCATCCTTGTCCCGCCGCCGTCCCGCTTCTGCGTCCGCCCTCGTCCCTGCCCCTGTGTCCGCCGCCGTCCCGCTTCTGCGTCCGCCTTCGTCCCTGCGCCTGCGTCAGCCCCCGCCTCAGCGCTCGATCTCGCCGCGGATGAAGGCCTCGACGCTGGCCCGTGCGGCCTCGTCGGGGCGCTGCTCGGGCGGGGACTTCATGAAGTAGGAGGAGGGCGAGAGCAGTGGCCCACCGATGCCGCGGTCCAGGGCGATCCTCGCCGCGCGGATGGCGTCGATGACGATCCCGGCGGAGTTCGGGGAGTCCCAGACCTCCAGCTTGTACTCGATCTGGATGGGCACGTCGCCGAAGGTGGTGCCCTCCACGCGCACGAAGGCGAACTTGCGGTCCTCCAGCCACGGCACGTAGTCCGAGGGGCCGACGTGGACGTCGCGCTCGGCCAGGGTGCCCGACATGTTGGAGGTGACGGCCTGGGTCTTGGAGATCTTCTTGGACTCCAGACGGTCGCGCTGCAGCATGTTCTTGAAGTCCATGTTGCCCCCGACATTGAGCTGGTAGGTGCGGTCGATGCGCACCCCGCGGTCCTCCATGAGGCGCACCAGGTCGCGGTGGCTGATCGTCGCCCCGAACTGGCTCTTGATGTCGTCGCCGATGATGGGCAGGCCCGCGTCGGTGAACTTCTGGGCCCACTCCGGGCGTGAGGCGATGAACACGGGCAGGCAGTTCACGAAGGCGCACCCGGCCTCCAGGGCGGCCTGGGCGTAGAAACGGTCGGCCTCCTCCGAGCCCACCGGCAGGTAGGAGACCAGCACCTGGGCGCCTGCCTCGCGCAGCACGGCTGCCACGTCCACCGCCTCGACGGCGGACTCGGTGATCGTGTCGCGGTAGTAGTCGCCCAGCCCGTCCAGCGTGGGCCCGCGCTGGACCTCCACACCGGTGGTGGGGACGTCTGCGATGTGGATCGTGCAGTTCTGCGAGGCGGTGATCGCCTCAGCCAGGTCCAGGCCGACCTTGGCCTCGTCGACGTCGAAGGCGGCGACGAACTCGACGTCGCGGACGTGGTAGCCCCCGAAGTCCACGTGCATGAGGCCCGGGACCGTGTCCTGTGGTGAGGCGTCGCGGTAGTAGTGCACCCCCTGGACCAGGGACGAAGCGCAGTTGCCCACGCCGACGATGGCCGTTCGGATCGGTGTCATTGGGTGTCCTTCTCTGTGTGTGTGCGGTGTTCCTGGGTCTTCCTGCGTGCGCGGGTGCGACGCAGGGGGGCGGGTGTGCCCGGATCCGTCATGGACGAGGGCGACCCCGGTGGTGTGGTGTGTCCCTGCAGGGCAGGGCCGGACGCGGCGGCGGTGGAGGCACTTGCTGCACCGGAGGCGGGAGGAAGCGGTGTGGAGGCCTCCCCCGCCGGAGCAGCCTGGACCATGGAGATCAGGCGATCCAACCAGGTGATCTCGCGCAGTGTGTCCTCCTCCTCCCACTGGGATCGCGCCTTGCGCCACGGGTCCCGGTCGGCGCGCGCAGAGGAGGCGCGCAGCCGGTCCTCGCGGCGCCGCTGGACCCGGGCACGCCGGTCCTTGAGCAGGCGGAGTCGGGCTGCGGGGGAGGCCTGGGACATGAGGCCCATGGCGATGGCGAAGGAGTCGTCGTCGCTGTCCACTTGTTCGAGTTCCGCACCCAGATGGGTACGCCCGGCGGGCGTGATCTCGTAGGTGATGAGCTTTCGCCTCCCCGGCGCGGCGGGGGTGGTGGTGGAGGTGATGAGCCCTGCCCGTTCCAGGCGGTGGAGCGCGGGGTAGAGGGACCCGAAGGAGAGCGTGCGCAGGGGGCCGACGGCGTCGGAGAGTCGTCGTCGCAGTTCGTAGCCGTGGACTGGTTGGTCGAGTTCTCCCAGGATCGCCAGTTCCAGCATCTCCGCCCTGATGCCCATGCCTGTCCCTCCCCAGTCCCGCCCGCCGTGCCGGGTGGTCAGACCCGTGTGGTTGTGTATCGCGATGATATATCGCCCCGCCATGTTGAGTCGTGCCGGGCGGCGGAGATGGACGGGTGTGCACCCGGGCTGGGTATCCGCTCCTCGTGGGCGCGCCGTCGGCCCCCTGTCTGTGTTACGTTCCGATCACGACACGAGGCGCCGAGGGCTCCGCAGTGACCTCCGGGGGAGCGGTCCGGACAGGCGCGGCACACGAGGGCCGGAGGGCAGGCGCGGACGGGAATGTGGGACCCACATGAGTGAGACGGAGGTGGCGAGGGACATCGCGATGGTCCGGGACCTGTCCCGACGCCTGGCGGCGAGCATCTCCGGGGTGATCTCGGGCAAGCCTGAGGTCGTGGACGCGGCGGTCTGCACCCTGCTGGCAGGTGGGCACCTGCTCATCGAGGACGTGCCCGGCGTCGGCAAGACCACGCTGGCCACCGCCCTGGCACGCAGCATCGACGCGCGGGTCACGCGCATCCAGTTCACCTCCGACATGCTGCCCACCGATGTCACGGGGGTCTCCGTCTTCGATGCGGCGACCCGTCAGTTCCGCTTCCACCCCGGTCCGGTCTTCGCCAATGTCGTCATCGGCGACGAGGTCAACCGCGCGACCCCCAAGACCCAGTCCGCCCTGCTGGAAGCCATGGGGGAGAAGCAGGTGACGGTGGACGGGGAGACGCTTCCCCTCCCGGCCCCCGTCA
>JAKECL010000340.1 GCA_030460725.1 Propionibacterium sp. | reverse complement strand
CTGATGCTGATGCTGATGCTGATGCTGATGCTGATGCTGATGCTGATGCTGATGCTGATGCCTGGGCCAGGGCCAGGGCCAGGGCCAGTGGCATTGGCAGAGTCAGAGCAGAGGCAGTGCCAGTCGCAGTCGCAACGCTCGTGCCAGTCGTTGTCGCGGTCCCCGTCGCGGTCGTGGTCGCAGTCGCAACACCCGCGGCAGTGGCAACAGCAACAGCAATGGCCGGCACCGGCTTCCGGGCCGGTGGATGAGCGTGGGAGGTGCGCGCGCCCTGGCCTAGAGTGGGACCGCCATGGACCTTGACCTCTCCCGCTCCCGAGGCCGCACCTCGCGCCGCCAGTCGGACACCGATCGCAGACCTTTCACCTCGACCTCCTCGACCTCGGCCGATGTGTCGGGACGCGCGCCCGTGCTCCCCGACCTCGGGCCAGCACTCGGCAGCTCAAGCACCACGGACGTTCCGCTGCCGGTGTGGGACGAGGACGGATACGTACCCGTTGATACCCCGCCTGATGACGGTGGTGAAGGATTCGGCGACCCGTGGGCGCACGCCGACCTGACGAGTACCCCCGCGGCGCCCTCGTCGGTGCGGGTCGCGGGGAGGACCAGCGGCGGTGCGAGCGGCGTCCCCGCCTCCGCCACACTCCTCGGCGACCCAGAGGATCTGCTGCGCGGCCTCAATGACCAGCAGCGCGCGGCCGTCGTCCACCGCGGCGGTCCCCTGCTGATCATGGCGGGCGCGGGATCGGGCAAGACCCGTGTCCTCACCCACCGCATCGCCCACCTCCTGGGAACGGGGGAGGCGCGGCCCGGGGAGATCCTGGCGATCACCTTCACCAACAAGGCCGCCGCCGAGATGCGCGAGCGCGTGGGGGAGCTGGTGGGACCCGATGCGCGGCGCATGTGGGTCTCCACCTTCCACTCCGCCTGCGTGCGGATCCTGCGCGCCGAGCACGACGCGGCGGGCCTGACCTCGTCCTTCACCATCTACGACGCGCAGGACTCCCAACGCCTGCTGCAGATGGTGCTCAAGTCCATGGACGTCGACATCAAGCGCTTCAGTCCGAAGCTGGTCTCCGCTCGCATCTCCGACCTCAAGAACGAACTGGTCGGTCCCCAGGAGTACGCCGGGTCAGCCCCCAACGATCCGGTCTCCAAGGTGGTGGCCACCGCCTACGGGGAGTACGACAAGCGCCTGCGCCAGGCCAATGCACTGGACTTCGACGACCTGATCATGCGCACCGTGCAGCTGCTCAAGGACAAGCCCCTGGTCGCCGAGCACTACCACCGCCGCTTCCGCCACATCCTGGTCGACGAGTACCAGGACACCAACCACGCCCAGTACGTCCTGGTGCGCGAACTGGTGGGGGAGGGCGAGGACCGGGTTCCTCCGGCACAGCTGACAGTGGTGGGGGACTCCGACCAGTCGATCTATGCCTTCCGCGGAGCCACCATCCGCAACATCGAGGAGTTCGAACGCGACTTCCCCGGCGCCACGACCATCCTGCTGGAGCAGAACTACCGCTCCACCCAGAACATTCTCTCGGCCGCCAACGCGGTGATCTCACGCAATGAGGGGCGACGCCCCAAGAACCTGTGGACGGCCACCGGTGACGGTCCTCGGATCACGGTGGACGCCGCCGACTCCGAGCACGATGAGGCCCGCTTCGTCGTCTCCGAGATCGACCGGCTGGGGGATGAGGGCACCGACTGGGGGGACATCGCCGTCTTCTACCGCACCAACGCCCAGTCCCGCGCCCTGGAGGAACTCCTGGTTCGCTCCGGCATCCCCTATCGTGTCGTCGGCGGCACCCGTTTCTACGAGAGGCGCGAGGTCAAGGACGCCCTGGCCTACCTGCAGGCCGTGGCCAACCCCGATGACACCGTGGCATTGCGGCGTGTGCTGAACACCCCGCGGCGCGGGATCGGCGCAAAGGCTGAGGAGGCGCTGGTCGCCCATGCCGACAGGTACGGTGTCTCCTTCGGGCAGGCCCTGCGTCATGTGTGGATCGGCCAGGGCATGCCGGCGGGGGAGGGGGAGGCCATCGAGCTCCCCGAGCTCCCCAAGTCCCCCGAGGCTCCGGATGCGGCGGTCGGCGACGAGTCGGCGGATCCGACCACCGTGGATCCGACCACCGTGGATCCGACCACCGTGGATCCGACCACCGTGGATCCGACCACCGCGGGTTCTGACCAGCCGGGGTCTTCCACGCGCGTCGCTGCGCCCTCGTCCCTGCCCACATCTGCGAGGGAGAAGGAGACCGCCCCGCAGGTCCTGGGTCTCAGCCCGCGCGCTGCCTCCTCGGTGGCGGGCTTCTATGGACTGCTGGAGACCCTGCGCGCCCTGGAGGCAGCTGGCGGCACACCCGGCCAGGTGTTGGAGGAGGTTCTCGACCACACCGGCTACCTGCAGGAGTTGCGGCGCAGTGAGGATCCCCAGGACGCCTCCCGGGTGGAGAACCTCGCGGAGCTGCACTCCGTGGCCGAGGACTTCCATCAGCAGGTTCCCCAGGGGCGTCTGGTGGATTTCCTGGAGAGGGTCTCCCTGGTGGCCGACTCCGACCAGGTGCCCGCCGAGGACGAGCGCAGCGGTTCGGTCACACTCATGACCGTGCACACCGCCAAGGGGCTGGAGTTCCCGGTCGTCTTCGTCACCGGTATGGAGGACGGCACCTTTCCTCACCAGCGCTCTCTGGGTGAGGAGTCAGAACTCGCCGAGGAACGTCGTCTCGCCTACGTGGCGATCACGCGCGCCCGCCAGCGTCTCTACCTCACGCGCGCTGCGGTGCGCTCCGCCTGGGGCACACCCCAGGAAATGCCGCCCTCGCGGTTCCTCGACGACATCCCCCCCGAACTGCTCGACGTGCGCCGCTCCACCACCGCCATGGACCGCATCCGCTCCTCCGGGGGGTCATCCGCAGGTGGCC
>JAKECL010000339.1 GCA_030460725.1 Propionibacterium sp. | reverse complement strand
TTAGCATCCTCTGGTGGTATCTTCAGTGAACCTGTTCCATCATGAGACGAGGTTCACAATGAATACACATCTCAAGCGCAGTGCGGCCGCAGTTGCCTTGACCGCGGCACTGATTGCATCAGCGAACCCGGCGTTCGCTTTGACCAAGAGCGGTTCTCAAAGTTGTGGTTCTGGTGCTCGCGTGGGGGTTGTAGGACAGCAGCAGACTCTTGCTGTGTTGACCCTCAAGGTCGGCGGACTCACTCTGTACCAGAGCGCGAGCAACTACACGGCCAAGGCGGTGTCGTCCTCGGTCCAATCAGGGACGTGGAGTGCGGCATCGAACTCTCTCCTGCTTTCGGGCACCTACCCCTTCTGCCAGGGAACTCTGTGAGACGTCTTCTGCAAGCAGTTGCCGTTGGTTTCTCATTCTGTACGGTCGCGACATTGGTGAGCGCCTGTTCAGGTGACACCGACCAAAGCAACTCCGTAGAAGGTTCCGGCGCAGCCAGTAGTTCACAGGCAGCGCCGGAACCGTCGTGGACCCCGAGCGTCCACATCAAGGCGCGTGCCTTCACCCAAGAGGAGTCCATGGCTCTCCGGCAGGAGTATCTGGACAGCTACGCCGAGGACCGCGGAATCACCAATCCGCCCACCGTTGACGTGGAGCGGTGGGTGACAGCGGATGAGGACGCAGCAGTGCAGGCCCAGTGCCTGACTGAACAGGGTTTTCCCGCCAAAGTGGTGATGAATGGGGTCTCCTTCGATCCACCGATCCCGGAGTCCCAGGACGCGGCCTTGGCCCTCGCGACCTACACCTGCCTGGCGCGCTTCCCCAAGGAGGCCAAGTACCTCGCCCCTCCGACGGACGAGCAATACGGCGTCCTCTACGACTACTGGACGGAGTACTACATCCCCTGCGCCAAGAGCCGTGGCATTGATGTCTCCAACGGGGAGATCCCCACCAGGGAGGCCTTCATCGCCCGCTGGCGGGACACCACTTCGCAGGACCCGAAATGGACACCCGACTTGGCGACCACGACCGGCGGGGACGGGACCCTGACCGAGGTCTGCTCGTCCATGCCCCCCAGCGACGCCTTCTACGGCTGACAGGAAACTCTTTCCAGGAGGGTTGTCTCGACAGCCGTGACCGCCTGCTGTCCCGCACCTTTCATTCCGGGCACCACCGTGGATCCGTATGTGAACGCAACCCACGGATCCGCCACGACACAGAGTCTGCGAGGCCACCGTCCGGCACAGCACGGGGCGGGGGGGGCCGCCCCCCCGCCCCCCCCCCCACCCGCCCCCCCCCCCCCGGGGGGGGGGCCCCCCCCCGGGGGGGGGGGGCCCCCCCCCCCCCCCGCCGGGGGGGGGGGGGGGCCCCCCCCCCCCCCCCCCCGACCCGCGAACCGCAGCCCCCGGTCGCTCAGGAACGCGGAGAAGAGGGCTCCGCCCTCGTGGACCCGCGACCGTCCGCCTCCGTGGCGGCGCCCTTCCGCACCAGGCGCAGGACGAACTCGAGCTTGCCGACGACCGCATCAGGGATGACGAAGGGGTAGAGGTCCCGCTTGCCCATGGCGCGGTTGACCTCGTTCAGTGCGGCAGCCAGCGGCAACCAACGCCGCAGGATCTGGCCCATGTCCGGGTCCTGCAGTGGGTCGATGCGGGGGACCGAGACCATCGCGGCGGCGACCTCGGGGGGCCAGTCCCCGGGAATCGACGGCATCTGGATGCCGTGCGCGGCCGCCGTCTGCAGCGTGTCCGTGATGTGCAGGAAGTGTGCGAAGGTCTCGGCGAAGTCCTCCCAGGGGTGGGTGGTGGCGTACTGGGAGATGTAGGAGTCCTGCCACGGCGTCCCCGCGCCGTCCTCCCCGTAGTGGGCGTCGAGCGCGGCACCGTAGTCCTGGCGCTCGTCACCGAAGATCCCGCGGAACTCCGCCAGCAGCTCCTGGTCCGGTGAGACCAGTGCCTGCCAGTAGTAGTGGCCGATCTCGTGGCGGAAGTGGCCGAGCATCGTGCGGTACTGCTCGTCGAGCAGGGCTCGCAGGGCTTCACGGTGGGAGTCCTGGGCCTCGGTGATGTCGATGGTGATCACGCCGTTGAGATGGCCGATCATGACCTTCTTGTCGTCCGTGGACGCGTCGAGGTCGAAGGCGAGGCCGCCGTCGGGCTTGTCGCGGTGGCTGACGATGGGGAGGCCCAGGTCGTCGAGCTGGTGGACGAGGCGGCGCACTGCGACGCCCGTGTCGTGCAGGTACCCCCGGACGGTGTCGTCGATGAGGTCGGGGACGTGACGCACGAGCAGGCAGGCGTCGCACAGGTCCGTCTCCCCGGTGCAGACCCAGTTGCAGCCGATGGCGTGGTTGCGGCACCGGCGCCAGGGGGTGCCGTCCCCGTCCGTCCATTCCCCGTCGACGAGGGCGACCATGGCGTGCTGGGCACGCGAGAAGGAGAGTTCCACGCCGCAGTTGACGCAGGCGTCGTTGTCGAAGTAGACGATGTGCTGGCAGGAGGGGCACTGGAAGAGCTTCACGGGACCTCCAACGTGGTGGGTTGCGCCGGACGAGTGGGTCGTCGCCCCCGATCGGGCGAGGGGGCGGCCGACGCGAGGGGCCCCACGCCCCATCCTGCTACACGACAGCCCCGGGGAGTCCACCTGCCGTCAGGATGCGACGCGGCGGAACCCTGGAGCGTTGGACACCTCCGGCCCGGTCCTCGATGCGGGGGGCACTCGAAGGAACGTGCCCGGTGCCTGCGCGGTGCACCGTGACGGGCCGGTGGACGGACTTCGAGGGTGGAACGGAGCGGACTTCGAGGGTCGAACGGAGCGGACTTCGAGGGTCGAACAGAGCGGACTTCGCGGGTCGAACGGAGCGGACTTCGAGGGTGGAACAGAGCGGACTTCGCCGGGAGGAGGGGTTCCCCGTCCTCCCGGCTCCGCCCCGCTCAGGC
>JAKECL010000338.1 GCA_030460725.1 Propionibacterium sp. | reverse complement strand
GGGTGGGCAGGAGTCCCTGCAGGTGCAGTGCCCACTTCGCCATGACCGTGCCCTGACCGCCGCCCATGACGGCGTGGACCAGGGGACGCAGGGAGTAGGCGAGCTCGCGGGCCTCCCAGACGCGGTCCGCGTCCAGCAGGTCGACCATGCGCCGCAGATGAGGGGCAGCGACATGGGCGAGAACGGAGATGACCCCGGAGGCACCACCGGTCAGCCACGCGAAGTTCAGCGCGTCATCCCCCGAGTAGTACTCCAGTCCGGTGCGGTGCATGCGCTCCACACCCTGTTCAACCTTGCCGGTGGCGTCCTTGACCGCCGCCACACGAGGGTGGGTGGCCAGGGAGTCGAGGGTCTCGTCCCCGAAGGCCACACCTGTGCGTCCTGGGATGTCGTAGAGCATGACCGGCAGGTCCGTGCCCTCCACGACCGCGAGCACGTGGGCCCGGACTCCGGCCTGGGAGGGACGGTTGTAGTAGGGCGCGACCACCAGCAGTCCGTCGGCCCCGCAGTTCTGGGCGCTCTGGGCGATGCGCACGGCGTGGGCGGTGTCGTTGGACCCGGCACCGCACAGGATGAAGGCCCTCTCCCCCACCGCCTCCACGACGGCGCGCGTGAGATCGTCCTTCTCCGGCTGGTGGGTGGTGGGTGACTCCCCGGTGGTGCCGGACAACAGGATCGTGTCGCAGCCGTCATCCACAAGCTTGCGGGCGATGACCTGCGCGCTGTCCAGATCGATCGACCCGTCGGCGTGGAAAGGCGTGACCAGTGCGGGTGCGAGGGAACCGAAGGTGCGTGTGGGGACGTGGCTCATGTCCCCGAGCCTAGGGGACGGGGCCACGCCGCGGAGGGCCGTTCCGTGGGGTGGCCGAGGCCTCAGTCCGGCACGCGCGACCACCACAGGTGTTCGACCACGCTGCCCGCACCGGTGGCCAGGGTGCGCCGCACACCGGCCGGCGAGAAACCTGCCCCCTGGTAGAAGCGCACACGCACATCGTCCCCCGCCACAATCCACACCCGCAGTGAAGCGGGACGGGTGATGTCCACGATCGCCGCCAGCAGACGGGAACCGTGCCCTGACCTGCGGAAGTCGCGGTCGACCTCCAGGGCGAGGATGTCGGTGCCGGCGGGGACCGGCTCGGGCCTGCCGCCTGTGGGTGGCAGCGCCTCACCCGGTGCACAGGCGGCGAAGCCCGCCACACCGTGTCCGTGCAGCGCGACCAGGGTGTGGTGCCCGGCAGGCTGGGGACGTCCCAGGGTGGTCCCCCAGGTCGCCTCGACCGCGGCACGTGGGACGGGAGGCGCCTCCCCTCCGTCCAGTCCCGCGCCCACGGCCTCGCGGATGCCCGCCACCTGGATCCGTGCGATGGCGGGGGCGTCCTCGTCCACGGCGGGGCGCACGGAACGGTCGGGAGAAGCCGCGCGCGACCTGGTCACGCGAGCCCCATGAGCACGTCCAGTCCCACGGTCAGCCCCGGGTGCCCACCGATGTTGCGGATACCGAAGAGCACACCGGGCATGAAGGAGATGCGGTCGAAGGAGTCCGTACGCAGCACCAGCTGCTCCCCCGCATTGCCCATGAGGACCTCCTGGTGGGCGGTGAGGCCCCGCAGTCGCACCGCGTGGACGTGGACACCCTCCACCTGTGCACCGCGTGCACCCATCGGGTCCGTCGTCGTGGCGTCCGGCATCGGCGGGCAGTGGTGGGCCCGGCGGGCCGCCGCGATGCCCTGCGCAGTGGTGATTGCCGTGCCCGAGGGCGCGTCCACCTTGTCGGGGTGGTGCATCTCGATGACCTCGACACTGTCGAAGTAGGGCGCGGCCTGTGCGGCGAAGTGCATCACCAGCACGGCGGACATCGCAAAGTTCGGCGCCACCAGCACACTGGCCGGGACCCGCGCGGCGTGGTCACGCACACGACCCAGGGACTCCTGCGTCCACCCGGTGGTCCCCACGACCACGTCGATGCCTGCGTCCAGACATGCGTGGACATTGGACTCGGTGGCCGAGGGGGCGGTGAAGTCCACGGCCACTGCCGCTCCGTTCAGGGTCTGCGCCGAGATCACGTCACCGTCGTCGATGCGGGCGACGAGCTGCAGGTCCGCCGCGCCCTCCACCGCCTCCACGACCGTGGATCCCATCCTGCCTGCAGCGCCGATCACTGCCACTCGGATCATGTCCGTCCTCCTCCTCGCCGCCCCGTGGGGCGTTCGTCGATGATGTGTGTGCGCCGCCCCTGATGTGTGTGCGCCGCCCCTGATGTGTGTGCGCCGCCTCATTCCCGCCCGATGGGCAGGACCACGGCCCTGCGGCGCGGTGCGGCGGCGAGTTGGGCGGCCAGGGTGCGGACATCGGCGGGCGTGACCGCCTCCACACGCGCCAGCGCCGCGGCAACGGTGAGGTAGCGGCCCTGGACCTCGGATCGTCCCAGGCGCGTCATGCGCGACCAGTTGTCCTCCAGCCCCAATGCCAGTCCGCCACGCACCTGGCCGCGCACGCGTTCCATCTCCTCCTCGGTGGGGCCGTCGGCCGCGACCTCCTCCAGCTGGGCGACCATGAGGTCCTCCACCTCGCGGACCCGCGCCGGCGCGGTGCCGGCGTACATGCCGAAGGCCCCACCATCGGCGTAGGGGGCATCGAAGGCGTAGGTGGAGTACGCCAGACCGCGCTTCTCGCGGACCTCCTGGAAGAGGCGCGACGACATGGATCCGCCCAGGAGACTCAGGAGAACCGACATGACGGGACGCCGCGGGTCGCCTGCGCGCAGGGAGGCACACCCCACCACGACGTGGGCCTGTTCGACGTCCCGGTGTCGCACGACCTCACCCTCCCCCTGCTCCTGCCATCCCGTTTCCGGGCGCCGGGGGCGCGGTGCGCGTCGGGTGGCGCCGGGAGCACTCCCCCATCCCGCACGTTCCAGTGCCTGTTGGACGA
>JAKECL010000337.1 GCA_030460725.1 Propionibacterium sp. | reverse complement strand
TTGCTGGCGTCGGGGCAGGGAGTGCTGGCGTCGGTGCAGGGAGTGCTGGCGTCGGTGCAGGGAGTGCTGTCGCTGTGGTCGGCGTTGTCGGGAGCAGCGGCGGTGGTGTCGGAAGGGGCGGTGGTGGCGGCGGTGTTGGAAGGGGCGGTCGTGTCCGGGGTACCGCTGCTCCGTGGGGTCGTCGACGGAGAGGCCGGCACGGCTGCCGGGCGGGTTCGCGCGGTTGGCGGCCCTGGCGTGTCCGATGCTGCGGCGTACTCGGGTTCAGTGGAGCCTGCCGTGTTTGCCGTGTTTGCCGTGTGCGCCGTGTCTGCCGGAGTTGTCGGCACTGACGCATCTGTCGACTCAGGCGCTGCTGCGAGGTCCGCCCGTGTCTCCTGTGCGCGGCGGGCCCGGGCCTGGACCATTCCGGAGCGGGCGAAGAGGGCAATGTCTGCCACATAGGTCGCCAGGACCAGCGCCCACCACAGGGTACGAGTGGGACCGGCCAGTGCGCCCATCTCCTGGGCGGCGCTCGCGCCTGCGCCCGCCATCGCACTGGCATCCCTCCCGATCCCTGTCCCGGTACCTGACCCAGGCTGGGTGCCTGTCCCGGAACCGCTCCCCGCCACCGCCGTGACAGCCATGGTGGCGGCCAGCAGCACCAGAGCTGCATTGCGCACCACCAGACGCACCACCGAGAAGCGCTCCAGCTCCGCGATTCCCGCTCGCAGCACGGAGGGGCCACCCCCGATGACCACGGGCATCAGGTGGGACAGGGCCCCGACCAGGATCTGCAGGAGTCCCCCGGCCCCCACCAGGGGCAGCCAGGACAGGTCGGCATCACGAAGCGCCGCCGCGTCCGGGACCCGCAGGGCGTTCACGCCGACGACCACCGCTCCCGCCAGCAGCCAGAGCACGCCCGCCGCCGTCGACCAGGAGGGATGGGTGGACGGGGTCCGGGCGCGGAGGGCGCGCACCAAGGGCACGCCGATCCCGACCGCAGCCGCGAGCGTCGCCACCAGCACCCCGACCCCCACACCGGGCATCCAGTCCAGGACCGCAGCGGTGGATCCGCCGAGGATCCCCACCACCATCACGGGCAGGGCACCGAGTGCCAACTGCACCGCCGCGGGGTCCAGCCGCGCATGCAGCATGGTGGGTCCCAGGGTGACCAGGGTCCCGGCCATCGTCAGTCCGACCCACCCGCCCACGCCCACCAGGGCGTGGGCGACGGTCAGCCCGTCACGTGCGTTCAGCAACCAGGAGGGGGTGCCGCCCTCGAACATGGCCACGGTGATGAAGCCCGCCAGCGTCGCTCCGATGACCAGGTGTGCAGCGGCGGCCGCGTAGTAGCGGATGACCACCGCGAAGCGGCTGGCCAGGCGCGTGCGTGCGGCGCGCAGCAGGGCCAGGCCGTGCCAGGCCATGACCAGGCCGACCAGGGTCGCGCCCAGGATTGTCGCCCACACCTGCGCGCCCCACATGCCCACCACCAGCACCACCAGCGCGACATTGAAGGCCAGGATGCGCACTGTGTTGTCGCGTCCGGAGCGCCGCTCACCGGGCGGCAGGTGCAGCAGGGCACGTGCGAAGTACCAGGACCACTGGAGGATCGCATTGCTGAGGATGCCCAGTGTCACCACGTGGACCATCGTCCACAGTGGCTGGGGCAGGACGCCGCGCATCCCCAGGCCCAGCGCCATGACGAGGACCGCGGCCAGCATCCACGCGGTGGTGAGGCGATCCGTGCGCGCCACCCGCGAGCCGCTCATGACCGTCTCTCCCGGTCGCCGGGAGCGGTGGCGGGGTCGGCGGGGGTGGTCGTGGAGGACCCCTGCACGGTGTCCCGGCGCTCGCGGGCATCGATGAGGGCGGCCTCGCCCTCGTCAGGGGTGCTCATCCGGACGTCGCGGGAGCGGGCTGTCGCGCGGTGCGAGGTCAGGGTCACGAGACCGAGGGTGGTGACCAGGAAGGTCAGCAGCGCGACCACTCCCAGGGTCCCGCCCAGGCGCCATGCGCCTTCGGAGGCGCGGACCCCGGCGACGACGCGGACCAGCAATCCGACTTCCAGCAGACCCCACACCACCCACATGACGGGGTGGTACGGGATCTCACGGCGCGCGATGGCGGGGACGATGATCGGGGCGTGGGCCAGCACCATCGACATGGTGAAGCCCAGGGTCAGGGCGTGGACGACGGTGTCGTAGGGGTGCCCGGACAGGGCTGGGCCCGCGATCAGCCACATGAGGGCGGGCACCAGCGCCCAGGCATAGCCGGTGAGCATGCAGGCGCCGGCCAGACGGGGCAGACCGGACAGTCGTACGGTGCGCCTCGCCACGTCGTGCCAGCCCACGTCCAGGACCAGTGCCCCCAGCGAGAGTCCCAGCAGGGCATACCCCCATTCGGGTGCGGCCAGGGTGAGGGGGAGTGAGAGCACCAGCACCAGTGACTCGGCAAGGACACGCGGCTCCGTGCCGCGGGAGAGGAAGGAGATCCGGGCAAGCTCCAGACGCTCGCCGATGATGGTGAGCACCAGGAAGGCCAACCACCACACCACGATGTGGGCCACGGGAAGGCCGCGGGTCCACAGGGCGATCCCACACAGCCCGCACACCGACCCCAGCAGTTGGACCAGCAGAGCGACAGAACGTTGACGGCGGAACCAGACCACCGTGTAGATGGCGGTGAGTCCGGCCATGGCCGCGCACCACGCGAGGCCCGGGAGGAGGCGGGTTGTGGCAGGTGCGGTGACGGTCGGGTCAGTGGCGTGTGACCCCAGGGCGGTGGCGAGGTGAGTGGTGATCTCCGGGGCCACCACCTGCGCCAGTGCGAGAAGGCCACCAGTCCCTGCGGCCAGTGGAGCCAGGTAGGCGAGGACGCGGGCACGGGGGAGCGACGGGCGCGTGGGGGGTGCGGGGACTGCGCTGCCGGACTGCAGCGCCACGGCGCGCTCCAGGCAGATTGCGGT
>JAKECL010000336.1 GCA_030460725.1 Propionibacterium sp. | reverse complement strand
CCGACACCGGGTCGGGCACCACCAGCGCGTCCAGGGCGAACACCTCCCGCACCATCTGCTCCGACATGACGGGGCCGGGGGCACCGCTGGCCACCAGCCGCCCGTCCCGCATGGCGAGGATGTGGTCGGCGTAGCGCGCCGCCAGGTTCATGTCGTGCATGACCATGACGATGGTGGTCCCGCGCTCGCGGTTGAGGTCGGTGAGCAGGTCGAGGACCTCGATCTGGTGGGTGACGTCCAGGAAGGTCGTGGGCTCGTCGAGCAGCAGGATGTCGGTCTCCTGGGCCAGGGCCATGGCGATCCAGACGCGCTGGCGCTGGCCTCCCGAGAGTTCGTCGACGCAGCGGTCGGCCAGGTCCGCGGTCCCGGTGGAGGCCAGCGCGCGGGCGACGACCTCGTAGTCGTGCGCATTCCAGCGTGACAGGAGTCGCTGGTGGGGGTGGCGTCCACGCCCCACCAGGTCCGCCACGGCGATGCCCTCCGGGGCGATGGGGTGCTGGGGCAGCAGGCCGAGCACGCGGGCGATGCGCCTGGAGGGCAGGGTGCGCACGTCCTGGCCGTCGAGGAGCACTGTGCCCTCGCGGGCGGGCAGCAGACGGGCGAGGCCACGCAGGAGGGTGGACTTCCCGCATCCGTTGGGGCCCACGATCGCCGTGATGCGACCCGAGGGAATCTCCAGGTCCAGGTGCTCCACGATGGTGCGCTCCCCGTATCCCAGGGTGAGGTCCTGGGTGGCGAGTGTGTGGGAGGGGGCGTCCCCCGGCGCATGCTCCGGCGGTCGTGTCTCGGTCACAGTGAGCCTCCGGCTTTGTTGGTCCTGATGAGGAGGAAGACGAGGTAGGGGGCGCCCAGGACTCCGGTGATGACGCCGACGGGGTAGCGCGTGTCGAAGGCGAACTGGCCCACCAGGTCCGAGCCGAGGACCAGGAGGGCTCCGACCAGGGCGGCGGGCACCAGCAGGGACGCGCCGGGGCCGACGATGCGCGCGGCGATGGGTCCGGCCATGAAGGCCACGAAGGCGATGGGGCCGCTGGCGGCGGTGGCGAATGCCAGCAGGGCCACGGCGCAGATGAACAGCAAGACGCGTGAGCGCGTGACGGACACCCCCAGGGAGGTCGCCGACTCATCGCCCAGACGCAGGATCTCCAGGGAGCGTCCCTGGCCCAGCATCACGGGGACCAGGACCGCCCAGGACAGTGCCAGCGGGGTGAGGACCTGCCAGGTCGCGCCGTTGAGGCTCCCGGTGAGCCACTGCATCGCGGACTGCAGGTCCCAGGCGGCGGCCTGGGAGAGGACGTAGGTGACCACGCTGTTGAGCATGGAGGCGACCCCGATGCCGATGAGGATCAGGCGGGTGCCGGCGAATCCTGAGCGGTGGGAGAGCAGGTAGATGGTCGCGGCGGTGGCCAGCGCGCCGCCGAGCGCCATCAGGGACACAGCCGTCCCGCTGAGGGAGAGCATGACGATCCCGAAGACGGCTGCGGCGCTGGCGCCGGCGCTGATGCCGATGACGTCAGGCGAGGCCAGCGGATTGCGCAGCATGGTCTGGAAGGTGACGCCGGCGATGCCGAATGCCGATCCGCACAGCGCACCCATGGCCGTGCGCGGCAGGCGGAGCTCCCCGACGGTGAAGGAGGCCCCGGGAACCTGGTGGCCCAGGATGACGCGCAGGACCTCGCCGGGACCGTAGAAGGTGCGTCCGACCATGAGCGACACTGCCAGCAGGACCAGGACTGAGGCGGCGAGCGTCAGGGTGAGGACCAGGTGGCGGCGGGTGCGGGTTCGGCGTCCTGCGACGATGGCGGCCTGGACATGCGCCGGGTCCGGTGGACCCAGGGGTACGAGGGCGTGGGCGGTGGTGTCCGAGGACGCTGGGTCGAGGGTCCGGGTGCTCACAGTTCCCTCACCTTCTGCCGACGCACGATCCAGATGAAGAAGGGGGCCCCGATGACCGCGGTGACGATGCCGACCTCCACCTCGGAGGGGCGAGCCACCAGGCGGCCGACGATGTCGGCTGCCACCAGGAGGCATGAGCCGGCCACCGCGGAGAAGGGCAGCAGCCAGCGGTGGTCGGTGCCGATGAGGAGGCGGCACAGGTGGGGGACGACCAGGCCGACGAAACCGATGGGTCCGGCCACAGCGGTGGCCGCCCCGCACAGGATGACCGCTCCCGCCGATGCGATCAGGCGGGTGCGCGCCACGTCCTCGCCCAGGGAGGCCGCCATGTCATCGCCCAGGGCCAGGGAGTTCATCCCACGGGCGGCGGCCAGACAGATCAGGGCCCCCACGCCCAGGACGGGGGCGACCTGAGCCGTGCGCTCCCACGTCGCTCCGCCCACGCCGCCGATCTGCCAGAAACGGAAGGTCTCCATGATGTCGACGCGGGGCAGGAGGACCGCGCTGGTCAGTGAGGTGAAGGCGGCGGAGATGGCGGCACCGGCCAGGGCGAGCTTCAGCGGAGTGGCCCCGCCGTCCCCCAGGGAACCGACGGTGTAGACGAAGGTGGCGGCTCCCGCCGCGCCGAGGATGGCGACCACCATGTAGGCGCGGGGATCGGACATCCCGAAGAAGGCGATGCCCACGACCACGGCGAAGGCGGCACCACTGGAGACCCCGAGGATCCCGGGGTCGGCCAAGGGGTTGCGGGTCACTGCCTGCATGCTGGCCCCCGACATGCCCAGGGCTGCTCCCACGACGATGGCCAGCACGGTGCGCGGCAGGCGCGCCACCACGGCGGCGCGGTCCACCCCCGTGGCATCGCCTCCGAGGGCGGCGAGGATGTCCCCGGCGCCGACCGAGCGCACGCCGAAGGCCACCGATGCCATGCACAGCAGTGCCAGGCAGGCCAGGGTGATCCCCAGCCAGGCCAGGCGCACCGCTGCCGGACGTCGCAATGGGGCTCTTCGTCGTTCAGCGTGGTTTGGTGAGGCTGGTCTGAGCGGTTTGAAGCG
>JAKECL010000335.1 GCA_030460725.1 Propionibacterium sp. | reverse complement strand
CCGACCCACGCCCGGTGGCACCGACCACTCGCCGATCCCGCCACGAGGCCGAGGACACGCGTACCCAGGAGATCGCCCTGCTGGCCGTGGAACGGCTGCGCGCACTGGAGGAGGCCGTCGCGCGCAGCGCCGCCTCCCCCGACGCCCTGCGCGAGGAACTCGGCGCAGACCCACTGCACGGCGTTCCCACCGCATCCCACACCGACCCCGAGCTCCCTGCCGAGTCGGCTGAGGTGGTGGAGCGCGCGCGCCGCATCCTGGGAGAACTGCCGGGACCGGTGGTCCCTGCGGAGAAGTGAGGCCCGGGGAACGATCGGGGTCGCTCCTGTGGGAGACTGGTCACGCAGTGGGTCCCCGCACGAGGCCTCCGGACACGGATGAAGGAGAGTACAGCCGATGTCGACTGATGAGCACCACCGGTTCGGACCGGGACCGTCCGAGGAGGACAACGCCCAGGCGCACCCCGCCACCCTCGGCGAGCTCTTCGCGAAGCTCTCGGAGCAGGTCTCCACCCTCATCCAGGGCGAGATCGAACTCACGAAGACCAAGGCGACCACCTTCCTCAAGAAGGTCGGCGCCGGCGCCTCCCTCATCGGACTCGGTGCCATCCTGGGCCTCTACCTGCTCGGCTGGGTCTTCCACACCATTGAGGTCGCCATTGCCGTGGCACTGCCCGCCTGGGCTGCCGCGCTCATCGTCACCGCCCTCATCGCCGTGGTCATCGCGGTGCTGGTCCTGGTCGGTGTGAAACTGATCCGCAAGGGGCAGGAGCACACCCCCGCCCCCCAGGTGGGCCTGCAGCAGGACGTCGACGCCTTCAGGAAAGGGCTGGGCAAGTGAGCAACCCGGACATCCGCACACCCGAACAGATCCAAGCAGAACTCGCCGCCACCCGCGCCCAGATGAGTGCGACCGTGGACGAACTGGTCCAGACCCTCAAGCCCAGCACCCAGGTGCGTCGTGCCTCCGCGAAGGCCCGTACCCGCGCCCTGGAACTGCGTGACCAGGCCGTGGCCGTGGCGACGGACCTGCGCGAGCGGACCGCGGAGACCCTGCGCCAGGCCACGGACGGCAACCGTGACGCGATGCTGCGCGTGGGTGTCGTGGCCGCGGCCACCGTCGGCGTGATCGGGCTGTGCGTCGTGGGCGCTCGCCGTCGTCGTTCCTGACGGCAACCCCCTCCCCCGGTGGGCGGAATGGGACCCTCGCGTGCGCGCACGCTATGATGTCCCCACGACAGATTTTGACCAAATCAGGGAACCGCAGTCGCGGACCCGCACGACGTGGAGGGGGTCGACGCCATGGGGCGCGGCCGTCAGAAGGCCAAGCAGACGAAAGTCGCACGCAAGCTGAAGTACTTCAGCCCTGATACCGATCTCAGTGCCCTCCAGCGTGAGCTGGCCTCGGGCCACGGGGATTCGGGTGCCGACCCGTACTCGAAGTACGCCGAGGACGCGGACGGCGACACCGACGAGCCCGACCAGGACGCCTGGTCACACACCCGTTCGGGTCACTGACACCACCACTCCGACCATCTCCCGACCACGGATCACGCTGCCCCGCACGCATCGCAGATCCGCGTGACCGCCACGAGCACCCACCCACCGGTGGGCGAACCGGCACGGGAGTGACACACCGATCCACCCACTGCGCCCCGGGAGTCCGCTCCCGGGGCGCAGTGGCGTCCCCCAGCTCGCACCTCGCCTCGACCCGCAGTCGGGATCAGGTGCGGGGCCGGGCCACCGCTCACTCCGTCACGTAGTGTCCGTGAAGTTCCACACTGCCTCCGTGGACACCCTTGGTCCCCGACACCGAGCGGGCACCCGCTCCTCGTGACGACGACCCGGTACCGCCCTCGTCGACGCCGTGGACGTCGCCGAGCACCCACGCCTCGATGCCCGCCTCGCGCACGGTGGCCAGCGCCTGGTCGGCGGCCTCGGCACCGACCACGGCGACCATGCCGACACCGAGGTTGAGGGAGTCCTCCAGGGCCTCCCAGGTGATGCCCCCGCTGCGGCGCACCCAGTCGAAGACGGCGGGCACGCGCCACGAGCCCCGCTCCACCAGCGCCTGCAGGCCCACGGGCAGGACGCGGGCGAGGTTGGCACCCAGGCCACCGCCGGTGACGTGGGAGAGCGCGTGGAGGCCGTCCTCGCCCACCCCCAGGGATCCCAGGAGGTCCAGGCACACACCGGTGTAGAGGCGCGTGGGTTCCAGGAGCTCCTCCCCCAGCGTGCGCGAGAACTCCTGGACGTGCCCGCCCAGGTCTGCGCCCGCGACCTCGACCACACGGCGCACCAGCGAGTAGCCGTTGGAGTGCAGGCCGGAGGCTGCCATGGCAATGAGCACGTCACCCGCGCGCACCCGCTGCGGACCGAGCACGAGTTCGGCATCGACCACGCCGGTGGCCGCGCCTGCGATGTCGTAGTCCTCGGGTGCCATGAGCCCGGGATGCTCGGCGGTCTCCCCTCCCACCAGGGGGCAACCGACCGCCTCGCAGGCGCGCGCGATCCCTGTGACGATGGCGGCGATCCGCTCGGGCACGACCTTCCCGCAGGCGATGTAGTCGGTCATGAGCACCGGGCGGGCCCCCACCACGACAATGTCGTCGACGACCATGCCCACCAGGTCCTGTCCGATGGTGTCGTGGATGTCCAGGGCCTGTGCGATTGCGATCTTCGTGCCCACCCCGTCGGTGGAGGTGGCGAGCATGGGTCGGCGCATGCCCAGGAGCGCCGAGGCGTCGACCATCCCCGCGAACCCACCCGTGGCCGAGGCGACCGTCGAGTCATGGGTGCGGGAGACCGCCTCCTTCATCAACTCCACCGCGCGGTCCCCGGCGGCGGTGTCCACGCCCGCAGCGGCGTAGTCCAGGGGGTGCTGGTCACTCATGTGTGCTCCTGTGGGGGTGGGGGGGGGTGTGGGGGGAGGTGCGGGTGTGGCGGTCGGACGGACCTCGGCG
>JAKECL010000334.1 GCA_030460725.1 Propionibacterium sp. | reverse complement strand
CCGCCGTTGCGCCAGGAGTGGCCTCCCGTGGTGGTCACCTGGGGTCCCGAGGCCACGATGCGCGGCCCCTCGACCACCCCCGCGGCCACGGCCTCACGCAGGGTGACGTCGGTGAAGGGTCGGGCGCCCAGCGACTGCACGGTGGTGACCCCCTGGGACGCGAGAACGCGAGCCGTGTGCAGTGAGGAGAGTGCGTCCCAGGGCACCTGGTGTCGCTCGACGGCCAGGGTGGGGCTCACCAGGGGCGGGGATCCGTGGGAGAGGTGGGCATGGGTCTCGATGAGCCCGGGCAGGATGGTGGCCTCCGGGTGGTCGAGCCTGCGTGCCCGGACCGCCTCGGGTGGGGCCTCGTCCAGAGGGCCGGACCACGTCACCTTCCCGTCCTCGACCAGGACGGCGCCCTCGCGCACGACCTCCCCGGTTCCCCTCCACAGCCGAGGAGCGGTGAGCAGGAGCGAGCGGGTGCGGGTGGGATCGGTGGCGGAGCCGGGGCCCTCGCCCACCCGGGGCCGGACCGCCCCCGCGTCGCCCTCGTCGGTGCCGGCTTCGCGGGAGGACTGCCCGGTGGCGGAGTAACCCCGGCCGTGGGACGAGGGTTCGGTCGATGGCATGGTGGCCTCCGTGTCACGCGGGGCGATGCGCCGTGCGAACCACCTCCCGCCCCGTCGTGGGAGCAGCCCGGGCCTCGCGGCCAGCCTATCGGGCAGGGTCGGGAGCTGCGCGACGGTCACCGGACACCCTGCGCGGGCCTCACGGATAGGCTGGGCCCATGCCCGTCACCCTCAGCTACCTCCAGCACTCCTGCACCGTCCGTGAGCACCGCATCGAAGTGCCCCTGGACCATGCGCGCCCCGTGGGCCCCGACAACCCGACCATCGAGGTCTTCGCCCGCGAGGTGACCCGACCCGGTGGCGAGGACCTGCCCCACCTGGTGTTCCTGCAGGGAGGACCCGGGGGCCGTGGTCCCCGCGCAGGCAACTACCTGCACGAGTCCTGGTACGGACGCGCCCTGGAGGACTTCCGCCTGGTGCTGCTGGACCAGCGCGGGACAGGCCAGTCCACCCGCATGGACGCCCAGTCCCTGTCCGCCTTCGACACGGACCGCGAGCGCGCGGACCACCTCATGCTCTTCCGCCAGGACCAGATCGTGCGCGATGCGGAGGCCATGCGCCAGGAGATCACGGGCGGTGTGCCCTGGGCCAGTCTCGGGCAGTCCTATGGCGGCTTCCTCACCCTCGCCTACCTCTCGATCGCCGCTGAGGGCCTGAGCAGGTGCCTGGTCACCGGCGGGCTCGCAGGGCTGGTGGACATCGACGACATCTACCACCTGACCTATGAACGCACCGCGGTGCGCAACCGCGTCTACCTGCAGCGCCATCCAGGGGACGAGCAGACGATCCGCGAGGTGGCCGCCCACCTGCGTGACACCGAGGAACGCCTGCCCACCGGCGAGCGCCTGTCCACCGAACGTTTCCGCATGATCGGCATCTCGCTGGGCACGACCACCGGCTTCGACCAGATCCACCACCTCCTGGAGGGGCCGTGGGTGCGGGTGCGCGGGCAGCGTCGCCTCTCCCAGGAGTTCCTCGACGAGGTCGGGGCGAAGGTCTCGACGAACCCGATCTACGGTGTCCTGCAGGAGTCCATCTATGCCGGGGCCACACCCGAACTGGCGGGACGCGCGACGCGGTGGAGCGCCCAGCGCCTCGCCGAGCAGACCCCGGGGTTCCTGCCCGACGCGGACCCCCTGGACACCTCGCAGCCCTACCACCTCACCGGTGAGCACATGATGCGCGCCGTCTTCGACGAGGACCCGAACCTGACGCCACTGGCGGGCACTGCCGACATCCTGGCCTCCCGCACCGACTGGACCCCGGTCTATGATCCGGACGTCCTGGCCCGCAATGAGGTGCCGGTGGCGGCGGCGGTCTACTTCGACGACATGTTCGTCCCCCGCGAGCTCTCCCTGGACACCGCGGACCTGGTGCGCGGGACGCGCGTGTGGGTGACGAACGAGCACCAACACGACGGAGTGCGCGCATCCGGCGGGGAGGTGCTGGACCACCTCCTCGCGCTGCAGGCGGACTGATCCCGCAGGCCTGCGCGGCCGCTGTGAGGACCTGCCAGGTCCTCACGGAAGGCTCGGGCGATGCGCAGTCATCTCCTGCCTGCCCATCGCCCCACCGATAGGCTGCAGGCACTGACCGTGCGACCCGAGGAGCACCTGTGCCAGACGCCGCGCCCGACCTGCCTGACATGTCCACACTCCCCGCGCCGACTCCCCCGGCGTCGTTCCTCCAGCAACGGGCCGCGCTGGCCGCGACTTCGGGGGCGGTGACACTGGCGTGGTACGCACTCCCTGATGTCGTGCGTCGGCGCAGACTGCGGGCAGTCCTGAAGACCGCACTCCTGGCAGTCCTGCTCATCCCGCGCGCAGGCGAGCTGCGCCGCGTCGGGGAGGAGGTGTGCGACTCGCTGTCCGCCCTCGCCACCAACGCGCCGACCACCTCTGAGGTCCCCTCCACCGACGGACACCCCGCCCCGGGCCCGACCGGGCTGGCCACCGACGCGGACCGGGACGACGCCCCGCGTCCGTCGAGGGGCTGGCCCCGGATCGCCGCATGGGCCGTCCTGCCCCTCACCGTCCTCGGAGTGGGTGTGTGGGGCGCCATCGAGTTCGAGGGCTGGCTGTTCCGTCGCGGCGAGCGCAGGCGCACCGAGGGACACCGCCACACGCACCTGCGTCAGGCACTGCCCCTGGCTGCCGCGACGGCACTGCTGGACCTGGTCCCTGACCCTGCCCCAGAGTCGACTGCCGGGACGCCACTGGTGCGCCCCACGGGGGGCGCCTCCACCGACGGTCAGGACCACTCCTGACTGCTGCCCACGGCACACCGACTGTCACCACCAAGCAGGAGATCATCGCGCAAGGCGCAACATGGCCGCACGCGTCACCGATCTGCGGTGCCC
>JAKECL010000333.1 GCA_030460725.1 Propionibacterium sp. | reverse complement strand
TGGGCAACCTGCTCGATGCCGGCCTCGACCTCGGCTTCGGGAGGCACCTGCTGGCCCCCTCGCTCGTGTTCCTCGCGATGGTCGCGGTCATGGCGATCACGAACGGCATCAACCAGATGACCGAGATCGGGCTGTGGATGGGTTCCGCCATGGGAGCGGCGCGCAATGTCGGTCACCGCGTGGCCCACTCAGGACGCGCGGTGAAGAAGGAGATGCCGGCCGGTGACGTCGTCACCGTCCTCATGACCGACGCGGACTACGTCGGGGGTGCGTTTGCCTGGTTCCCCGAGATCGTCGCCGCCATCGTCTCCACGGCGGTCGTCGCGGTCATCATGCTGAGGGTGTCGGTGCCACTGGGACTGCTGGTCCTCATCGGGCTGCCGATCGTCATCGCCTTGATGACGCTGCTCATCCGGCCCCTCCAGGCCAAGCAGGCGGTGGCGCGCGAGGAGCAGGGCACACTCACCACCATCTCCACCGACGCGGTGGCGGGCCTGCGGGTCCTGCGCGGCATCGGCGGGGAGGACGTCTACAACGCGAACTACGTCGCCCAGTCGGCGCGCGTGCGCGATGCCGGCATCCGCGTGGCCTCGAGCTCTGCGATGCTGTCCATGCTGCGATCCTCCGCGCCCCTGATCTTCACGGCGCTGGTGGTCGGCTACGGAGCTCTGCTCACCTTCGACGGGCGCATCACGGTGGGCCAGCTGGTCGCCTTCTTCGGGTACACGTCCTTCCTGCGCAACCCGATCTCCGTCGCGTCGAACTCGATCCAGCAGTACACGCGCGCCTGGGTGGGCGTGAAGAAGATGACCCGCGTCCTCGGCATCGACCCGCTGGTCGACGACTCCCACGTGCCCGGGGACGACGGTCGCGCACACGACGGTCGCGCACACGAGGGCGTCCACCCCGAGTGGGCGGAGGCGACCCTCCTCGACCGCCGCAGCGGTGTCGCCATCCACCCCCACCGCATGACGGCCCTGGTCAGCCAGGACCCCGACGTCACCGCGGCCATCGCGCGGCGTCTCGGACGCGTCGAGGACACGCAGGACGCCACCGCCCGGGTCGACGTCGACGGCACGGACCTGCGCGAGGTGCCCGTGGACGAGGTCCGCCGCGCCGTCTTTCTCTCCGAGGCGGAGGCGCAGCTCTTCGCCGGCTCCCTGCGCGAGGAGGTGGACGGCCCCGATGCTGAGCCACGGCGTGCCCGCGGTGTCACCGAACTGATCCACCGCGAGGTCATCGAGGCCTCCACCCGTCGCGAGGGCATCCTCTTCCGTCCCGAGCACGGCGCGGACGACCCGTCGGTCCGCAGCGCCCTGCACGTGGCCGATGCCCACGACGTCGTCTCCTCCCTGCAGGGGGGACTCGACGGGGAACTGGCGGAGAAGGGACGCAACCTCTCCGGAGGTCAGCGCCAACGGGTGGCACTGGCACGCGCGGTGCACTCCGAGGCCCCGGTCCTGCTGCTGGTGGAACCGACCTCAGCGGTGGACTCCCACACGGAGGCGCGCATCGCCCAACGTCTGGCTGAGGAACGACACGGTCGCACCACCGTCGTGGTCTCGGCCTCGACCCTGGTCCTGGAGCACTGCGACGAGGTCGTCCTCGTCTCGCCCGAGGGTACGGAGATCGCCCGGGGCACGCACGACTCGCTGCGCCACGCGGCGGAGCAGGGGGACGGTCCGGCACTGGAGTACCGGGCCGTGGTCAACAGGGAAGCAGGTGAGCAGGAATGAAGCTGCCGATTGCCGACGGCGCCGTGGTGCGCCACCGCGTGGGCGGGCTGCTCGCGGCCTACCGCAGTGAGATCGTCATCGTCCTGGTCCTCCAACTGGGGTCTGCGCTCGCGGCGATCGCCCTGCCCTGGGCCATGGGCCACGCGGTGGACCGCATCCAACAGGGCACCAACCTGGACTGGGTGCGCACCGTGATGCTCGCGGCCATCGGTGCCGTGGTGGTGGGAGCCGTGCTCAGCTACTTCGCGGAGTACCGGGCCCGCGTGCTGGGGGAGAAGGTCTTCGCGAAGCTGCGCGAGGACCTGGTCCGCACCGTCACCCACCTGCCGCTGTCCACCGTGGAGAGTGCGGGGACCGGTGACCTGGTGGGGCGCACCACCCACGACATCGACCGCGTGCAGTTCACCGTGCGCCAGGGGATCTCCTCCATGCTGGTCCTGGCGACCACCATCGTCGTCACGGTCGTGGCGGCGGTGGCGACCTCGCCGCTGCTCTCCCTGGTGCTGCTGCTGGAGGTGCCCGCGGTGTGGGTCCTCATGAAGTGGTACCTGCCGCGCACCATCCCCGCCTACCGGGCCAGCGCCGCATCTTGGGCGGGCCTGTCGGGCACCGTCAACGAGACGATCGAACAAGCGGAGACCGTGGATGCCGCCCGCCTGGTGCCGCTGCGCATCGCGCGCCTGGACACGGCCGTGGGTGAGGTGTGGCGCCTTGAGCGCTACGCCGCGTGGATGCGGGTGTTCCTCATCGCGGGCCTGGGCTTCGTCTCCCTGCTGCCGGTGCTCGGGATGGTCCTGGTCGGGGCGTGGGCGGTGCCCGCAGGGGCCGTGACGCTGGGGCAGGTCACCACCGCCGCGCTGTACGCCTACCAGCTGCGCGGACCCGTGTGGGAGGCGACGTTCTGGATCGACCAGATCCAGTACACCCAGGCCTCGCTGTCGCGCATCTTCGGTGTGGACCTGGTGGAGCCGGACCGTGAGGCCAGCGGCGAGCTGCCCCACGACCGCCACATCAGCGCCCACGACGTCCACTACGCCTACCGGGCCGGGGAGGACGTCCTCCACGGTGTCGACCTGGACCTGCGGCCGGGGGAGACCCTGGCCATGGTCGGCCCCTCCGGCGCGGGGAAGTCCACCTTCGGGCGGATGCTCGCCGGCATCCACCCGCCGACGTCCGGGTCGGTGGCCGTGGGGGGTGTGGAGCTGGTCGACCTGGAGGAGGACGTCCTCCAGGGCCAGGTCGTCCTG
>JAKECL010000332.1 GCA_030460725.1 Propionibacterium sp. | reverse complement strand
GAACCCTCACCGGACACCACCGCTACTTATCGAGAGGAACGACGGCACGCCTGGCGGGCTGTCCCGTAAGACCCGTCCGGTGAACTGTCCGGTGAAGGGAGGCTATATGACACACTGGGGAGCATGTCCCCCTTGAAGGTCGGCTATGCCCGAGTCTCCACCGACGAGCAGGACTTGACCGCGCAGCGTGACGGACTCGCGGCGTTCGGCGTCGATCCCAAGCGCATCTACGTCGATCACGGGCTCACGGGCCGCAACGCCGACCGTGAGGGCCTGCGGCAGGCGCTGGCTGCCTGTCGGGACGGCGATACGTTCGTGGTCACCAAGCTCGATCGGCTGGCGCGTTCAGTCCGTGATGCCCACCAGATCGCCGACGACCTCGCGGCGCGGGAAGTGAAGCTGAGCATCGCCGGATCGGTGTACGACCCGACCGACCCGATGGGGAAACTGTTGTTCAACGTGCTGGCGATGGTCGCCGAGTTCGAAGCCGACCTCATCCGTGCCCGCACCCGCGAGGGGATGAAGGTCGCCAAGGCCAAGGGCCGGCTGCGCGGGAAGTCACCGAAACTCACCCCCCGGCAAGAAGCTCACCTCGTCCAGCTACATGCTGCCGACGAGCACACCGTGGGCGAGCTGGCCGAGCTGTTCAGCGTGGGCCGCTCCACGGTCTACCGCGCCCTTCAGCGCGCCGAGCGCGGGCGCGAGAACGCCTTGCAGTAGGTGCGTCGTGGACGCTCGAGCGCGGTGGCGAATCCTCAGGCTCCACGTCGAGGACCAGGTGCCCCTCGCGCGCTTAGCTCGCGAGACCGATGTTGGGCTGCGGACCCTGGAGCGCTGGCACGCCCGCTACCGCGCCGACGGCGACGCCGGACTGGAGCCAGCCTCACCGGCGGACGCCGGCTCCCGCCGCCTTCCGCCCGACCTCGTCGACCTGATCGAGGGCCTGGCACTGAGCAAGCCGCGGCCGGCCATCGCCACGATCCATCGCAAAGTCACGGGCATCTGCGCCGCCCGGAGGTGGCCGGTCCCCTCCTACTCGGTGGTGTGGGACATCGTGCGGACCCTGGATCCCGGCATGGTCACCCTCGCCCTGGAGGGCGCAGCGTCCTACCGCGACAAGCACGAGCTGGTGCTACGCCGGCAAGCAGAGCTGCCCAACGCGATGTGGCAATCCGATCACACCATGCTCGACATCCTGGTGGTGGGCACCGACGGCAAGCCCGCACGGCCATGGCTGACAACGATCCTCGACGACTGCTCCCGGGCGGTCTGCGGCTACACAGTCTTCCTGGGCGCACCGTCGGCGATGAACACCGCCCTGGCGCTGCGCCAAGCGATCTGGCACAAGACCGACCCGGCCTGGCCGATGTGCGGCCTGCCCGACGTGCTCTACGTCGACCACGGCAGCGACTTCACCAGTGACCAGCTCGCCCACACCGCCGTCGACCTCCACATCCGACTGATCCACTCCACCGTCGCCCGACCCCAGGGACGGGGCAAGATCGAGCGGTTCTTCGGCACCATCAACACCGAGCTACTCGCCACCCTGCCCGGACTCATCACCGAAGGGCACCCCTGGCCGACACCGAAACTGTCCCTGGCCGCCCTCGATAGCGCCCTGGAGGCGTTCGTGGCCACCTACAACGACCGCACGCACAGCGAGCTCGGAACCTCCCCGCGCAGCGCGTGGATCGCCGATGGCTGGCTGCCCCGAATGCCCGAGAGCCTGGAAGACCTCGACAGACTGCTGTTAACCGTCGCCAAGACCCGCGTCGTGCGCCGCGATGGCATCCGCTTCCAGGGCCTGCGCTACGTCTCGCCAACTCTGGCCGGCTACGTCGGACGCTCGGTCGTGATCCGCTACGACCCCCGCGACATCACCGAGATCCGCGTCTTCGATCACGACGAATTCGTCTGCAAGGCCGTCAACCAAGAGCACCACGACCAGAAGGTCAGCCTCAAGGAGATCCAGGCCGCGCGCAACGCCCGCCGCCGGGCGCTGCGAGCCGGCATCAACGAACGCATCGCCCTCGTGGCCGCACCTACCGAGACGCCACGGATCACCGAAGCACCGGCTCCGGCGCCGAGGTCGGCGTTGAAGATCTACAAGGAGGACCTCAGGTGAGCCAGCGCTTCATCGTCACCAAGGAGCACCGCCGCTTCACCGAGTTCGCCGACGCCGTGCGCCGCGGGCACACCATCGGTTTGTGCTTCGGATCAGCCGGCGTAGGAAAGACACTCTCCGCACGCCGCTACGCACACTACGAGAAGGCTCATGACCTGCTGACCTACTGGGGGCCGCGCTCCGACAACGACGCCAAGATCTACGCCGCCTTGAACCGGAGCCGCACCGTGCTCTACACCCCCAGCGTGCTGACCACCCCGCGGACCCTGAAGGACGAGCTGACCCAAGCCATCACCCGCACCAACATGTGCATCGAGCAGCACCTCGTACCTCCCGGCACGGCCACTCCCGAGGCCTGGGGATGGCGACACGGCAGGAACTACGTGGAGCTGATCATCGTCGACGAGGCCGAACGACTGCGTCCCGCCGCGCTGGAACTGCTGCGCGATCGCTACGACCGCGACGGCATCGCCCTGATCCTGATCGGCATGCCCGGCCTGGAGAAGCAGTTCAGCCACTACCCCCAGTTCTACAGCCGAGTCGGCTTCGCCCACCAGTACCGGCCCCTGGGACAAGACGAACTGCTGTTCGTCCTCGAGCGACACTGGCGATCCCTCGGCAAGACCCTCGACCCCGACGACTTCACCGACGCCCAAGCCATCGCAGCCATCGCACGGATCACCCGCGGCAACTTCCGGCTCCTCGAACGCCTCTTCCCCCAGATCCAGCGGGTCCTGAAGATCAACGAACTCGACACCATCACCAACGACGTCATCGAAGCCGCACAGAGCACCCTGGTCATCGGTGTCACCTGACCCCGCCACGAAGCGAACGAAGAACCCCGCCATTCAGCAGACGAAGTCACA
>JAKECL010000005.1 GCA_030460725.1 Propionibacterium sp. | reverse complement strand
CCCCGGGAGCACACCTCTGACATGAAGGTCTACCTGCTGCTGATGCTGGTGGCGATGGGCGCCACGGCGCTGCTCACGCCGGTGGTGCGCGCACTGTCGCTGCGGTGGGAAGTCGTGCCCGAGCTGCGCTCGCGGGACATCCAGGCGGTTCCGGTGCCTCGCATGGGCGGCATCGCCATGACCGGGGGACTGCTCATTGCACTGCTGTTGGGCAGTCGAATCCCCTACATGGCCCCCGTCTTCGCCACCTCCGTCCCCTGGGCGGTGATGGGAGGGGCGACAGCCATGTGTGTGCTGGGCGTGGTCGACGACCTCCTGGAACTGGACTGGTACACGAAACTCGCCGGTCAGATGCTCATCGTGGGGCTCATGGCCGCCAATGGTGTGCAGCTGGTGAGCTTCCCGATCTTCGGACTCACGATCGGGTCCTCCAGACTCTCCCTCTTCGTCACGGTCCTGGTGGTGGTCGCCATCATCAACGCCGTGAACTTCATCGACGGCCTGGACGGCCTGGCGGCCGGTGTGGTCGGCATCGGAGCAGCTGCCTTCTTCGCCTACTCCTACCTGTTGACCCGCACCATGGGGGCGGACTCCTACGCGACCACGGCCTCGGTGGTGGTGGTGACCCTGGCGGGGATCTGTGCCGGATTCCTCTGGTACAACTTCCACCCTGCCTCGATCATGATGGGGGGCGGTGCGGAGACCCTGGGACTGGTGCTCGCCGCGGCCGGCATCATCGTCACGGGTCAGATCGATCCCACGGTGCTGGGCAACCAGCAGGTGGTGGCTGGCCTCATGCCCATCATCCTGCCCATGGCAGTCATCGTGGTGCCCCTGGGGGACCTGCTGGTCACCAGTGTGCGCCGCATGGCACAGCGCAAGAGTCCCTTCCACGCGGACCGCACCCACTTCCACGACCGGTTGCTGGCCCGCGGGCACACCCACCGGGGCGTCGTGGTGATCCTCTACCTGTGGACGGCGGTGGTGTCCGTGTCCGCAGTGTCGCTGCTGGTCTTCCCGCTGGGCAGGGTGATGGTGGCCGCGCTGCCCCTGGCGGCCATGGTCGTGGTGCTCACGGCCAGCGAGTTCCCCGGCACCAGGACCTCCCGGACTGCCCGCGGGCAGGGCGACACGTCCCTCGACGACACGTCTGCCCTGCCCACCGACCGGATCCCGCTGCCCGGGGACGGCAACGGGGACGAGGACGGCAACGGGGACGAGGACGAGGACGGCGACGGGGACGGCAACGGGGACGACGGGGCGGGCCCCCGCAGTGATTCCACGGACCAGAGGTGAGGACGATGTCTGAGAACCATGCCCCCGAACCCGCGGCGTCACGGGGAACGGTCCCCGATCCTGCGTCCTCCACGTCGGACCGGGGCAGCGGGGCCAGCGACATCGTGCTGGAGGACTCCCTGCACGCGGCGGTGGGTGGCCTGCGCCGGATCCTGGTGGGTGCCGGGACAGTGGTCGTGGTGGCCGAGGTCGCGTGGGGGCTGCTCGCCCCGACCCGGCCCCTGACGTCCGCCCTGGTCGCGGTCCTCGCGAGTCTCGTGCTGTTCGTCATCACCTGGCTCACGGTCTCCCGGGCCGCAGCAGCTCCCCTCACCGTGGTCGCGTGGATCGCCGGTGGATACCTGGCGAAGGTGGCAGTGGTCGCAGGCGCGGTGTTGGGTGCACGCGCGGCAGACCTGGATGCCCGCCTGGTCGGTATCGCCGTGGTGGTGAGCGTGGTGGTGACGGTGGGCTGCGAGATGTGGGTGCTGTTGCGCGTGCGTGTCGCACCGGTGACACCCCGCACGGACTGAGGCACGGGGAGCGACCTGTCCCCGGGACCGGTTGCCCGGGCGGTGGAGGGGTGTCCACCCGTGCACGGAAACGCTGTTACCATGGGGTCGCCCCGCGGGGCACCGAACGCGGACGACGCCAGACAATGACGCCAGACAGACGACATCGGGAGGACATCCTGTCCACACTCACCAAGGCGGAGGAACCTCAGGTCGTCCGCACCCGCTCGTTGCCGCGATGGTACTGGATCTGCGTCGCACTCCTCCTGGCCCTCGCCGCTGTGACCTTCTGGCCTGCCATGACGGAACACCCCCACCAGCCGGGAATCCTCGACTTCTTCCCCGAGGCAATCTTCGGGGAGGGGACGTTCCTGTCGTTCAACAGGGTCACCCTGGCGCGCGTCATTGTGGCAGTGGTGCTGTGCGCGGTCGCGGCCCGCGTCGCCTCCAGGCTGCGCCTGGTCCCCACCCGCGGCCAGCAGGTGGTGGAGATGCTCGCGGAGTTCGTCCGCCGCTCGATCGGCATCGAGATGCTGGGGGATGCCAGGGGACGGCGCTTCGCACCGATCCTGGGTGTCATCTTCATCGGCGTGCTCGGCATGAACCTCACCGGCGTCGTCCCGGGCATCAACATTGCGGCATCCTCCGTGATGGCCGTGCCTGTCGTCTTCGCCGTGCTGGCCTACGTCACCTTCATTGCCGCGGGCATCCGTGAACAGGGGGTCGGGCCCTTCTTCAAGTCCCAGCTCTTCCCACCGGGACTGCCTTGGCCCATCTACTTCCTCATCACCCCCATCGAGTTCTTCTCCAACTTCGTGGTGCGACCGGCGACCCTGGCCATCCGACTCCTGTGCAACATGATCTCCGGACACCTGCTCCTGGCCCTGACCTTCTTCGGGACCTCGGCGATGCTGGCGTCGGCCGGAGGCATGAAGGGCCTGGCGGTTCTCATGGTCGGGACGTCCCTGGTGGTCACTCTCTTCGAGATCTTCATCGCGATCCTGCAGGCCTACATCTTCGCCGTGCTCACGGCGGTCTACATCAAACTGTCCGTCGAGGCCCACTAGTCCCCGTACGGTCCACCGGCGCCCCCGGGCGTCCCGAGAGAAGGAAACACACATGACCGGCTCCATCGTCACCATCGGCTACGGCCTCGCGACCCTCGGCCCGGGCATCGGCATCGGCATCCTGGTCGGCAAGACCCAGGAGGCCACGGCCCGTCAGCCCGAGGTCGCCTCGCGTCTGTTCACCAACATGATCATCGGCGCAGCCCTGGTCGAGGCCCTCGGCCTCATCGGCTTCGTCCTGGCCCTCATCGCCTGATGTCAGTGCTCCTGCCCGCCGCCACCGAAGGGGACTTCGACCGCATGTCGGTCATCCTCCCTCCTTTCGGTGAGATCTTCTGGGGTGCCCTGGTCCTCCTGGCCATCCTCCTGGTCGTCGGCAAGTACGCCCTGCCCCGGATCTACGCCATGCTCGACGAGCGCGAGGCGAAGATCCAGGAGGGGCTCGGTGCTGCCGAGAAGGCCAAGGAGGACCGTTCCCTGGCTGCCCGTGAGCGCGAGGAGCTGCTGCGCGAGGCCAATGTGGAGGCCCAGGGCACGCGCGAGCGTGCCGCCGAGGACGCGCGCCGCATCCTCGCCGAGGCCCGCGAGGAGGCCCGGGCGGAGTCCCAGCGCATCCTGGAGGCCGGCCAGCGTCAGATCGAGGCCGAGCGCCAGGCAGCTGAGATCTCCCTGCGTTCCGACGTGGGTCTGCTCGCCGCCGAACTCGCCGAGCGCATTGTCGGCGAACAGCTGAAGGACACCGCTCTCTCCGCGCGAGTGGTCGACCGGTTCCTCGATGAGCTGGAGAGGGACACCACCTCCGTGCCCGGCGGGGTCGAGCACTGATGCGGGCCGCAAGCGCAACCAGCCTCGGGAGAGCCAGGGGAGTCCTGCGCGACGCCCTCGTGGCGGGTTCGACCCCGGCGATGCGGGTGGCGGAGGATCTCTTCGGTCTCTCCGACCTCGCACGCACCGATGTGCGCTTGCGGGAGAGCCTGACGGACCCCGCGCGCGAGACCGCCGACCGTGTTGCGCTGGCCCACGAGCTGCTGGGTCCCCACGTCCGTCCGGAGACCCTCCAGGTGGTCGATGCAGCGGTCGCAGGTCACTGGTCGGACCCGATGGACCTGCACGACGCCTTCGAGGTGCTCGGCATCTGGGCGACGTTGGACGACGCCGTGGACCAGGGCACGATCGCCGTGGTGGAGGACGAGCTCTTCCAGGTCCGCGAGTTCCTCGCGGGGAACAGGGAGCTGCGCAACGACCTGTCGGATCTGGGACGCGGGACGCGCCACGACAGGGCGGACCTTGCACAGGACATCTTCGCCCCCCATGTCAGCGTGTGGACGATGCGCCTGTTGCGTCGTGCGGTGGGGCGCACCTCCCACGGCCGTCTGCTGGCAACGCTGCGGCGCCTGGAGGAGCACGCCGCACAGGTGCGTTCGCGCCGCCTGGTCACCGTGGCGGCCGCCGCTCCCTTCACCGAGGCACAGCTGGCGAGGCTGCGCCGCATCGTCACGGCACGTTTCGGCGGCGATGTCACCCTCAATGTCGCCATCGACCCCTCCCTGGTGGGCGGTTTCCGCCTCCTCACAGGAGACACGGCGGTCGATTCCTCGATCTCGACTCAGGTCGAGGACCTCAAGCGGACACTGGTCCGCTGACCCAGACCCACCCTGACCACGACAGAAGGAATGCCCAATGGCTGAACTCACCATCAGTCCCGAGGAGATCCGCGCTGCACTGGACTCCTTCGTGGACTCCTACGCGCCCTCGGAGGTGGCGGCCGAGGAGATTGGCCACGTCACCGAGACCGCCGACGGCATCGCCCGGGTCGAGGGTCTCCCCGGGGCGATGGCCAACGAGCTCCTGCGCTTCGCCGACGGCACACTGGGCCTGGCCATGAACCTGGAGGTCCGCGAGATCGGTGCCGTCGTCCTGGGTGACTTCTCGGGCATCGAGGAGGGCCAGCTGGTCCACCGCACGGGCGAGGTCCTCTCCGTGCCGGTCGGTGAGGGCTACCTCGGGCGCACGGTGGACCCCCTGGGTCGTCCCATCGACGGTCTCGGCGAGATCACGGATGTCGCGGGGCGACGCGCACTGGAGCTCCAGGCACCCGGCGTCATGATGCGCAAGTCCGTGCACGAGCCGTTGCAGACGGGCCTGAAGGCCATCGACTCCATGATCCCGATCGGGCGCGGGCAGCGTCAGCTGATCATCGGCGACCGCCAGACCGGCAAGACCGCCATCGCCATCGACACCATCCTCAACCAGCGTGAGAACTGGAAGTCCGGCGACCCCACCAAGCAGGTGCGCTGCGTGTACGTGGCGATCGGACAGAAGGGGTCGACGATCGCCTCGGTGCGTTCCACGCTGGAGGACGCCGGAGCCATGGAGTACACGACGATCGTCGCCTCCCCGGCCTCCGACCCCGCGGGCTTCAAGTACATGGCCCCCTACACGGGCTCTGCCATCGGACAGCACTGGATGTATGAGGGCAAGCACGTCCTCATCGTCTTCGACGACCTCTCCAAGCAGGCCGAGGCCTACCGAGCGGTGTCCCTGCTGCTGCGTCGCCCGCCGGGGCGCGAGGCCTACCCCGGCGACGTGTTCTACCTGCACTCCCGGCTCCTGGAGCGCTGCGCCAAGCTCTCCGACGACCTGGGTGCCGGTTCCATGACCGGTCTGCCGATCATCGAGACCAAGGCCAATGACGTCTCGGCCTACATCCCGACCAATGTCATCTCCATCACCGACGGGCAGATCTTCCTGCAGTCCGACCTCTTCAACGCCGATCAGCGTCCGGCGGTCGACGTGGGCATCTCGGTGTCACGCGTGGGCGGCGACGCACAGATCAAGGCCATGAAGAAGGTCGCGGGCACCCTGAAGCTGACGCTGGCCCAGTACCGCTCCATGGCGGCCTTCGCGATGTTCGCCTCGGACCTGGACGCCGCCACCCGCCAGCAGCTCACGCGCGGTGAGCGTCTCATGCAGTTGCTCAAGCAACCCCAGAACTCGCCCTACCGCGTCGAGGACCAGGTGGCCTCCATCTGGATGGGGACCAACGGCTTCCTCGACGACATCGAGGTGGCCGACGTCCTGGACTTCGAGCACCAGTTGCTGGACCACCTCCACGCCCACTCCGACGTGCTGGGGACCATCGCCCAGACCGGGCTCCTGGAGCCCGACACCGAGGCCGAGCTGCGTCGCGTCGTCACCGCCTTCCACGACCAGTGGGTGGGAGGGCGCACCCAGGAGGTGGCAGCAGCCGAGGGCGACGTCGAGGCGGAGCACTCCCGCGAGGAGATCGTGCGCGAGCGCCCCACCCCCGGGAAGAGGGCCTGACCCGTGGCAGGCCAGCAGCGGGTCTACAAGCAGCGCATTGCCTCCACCCAGACCCTGGGCAAGGTCTTCCGGGCCATGGAGATGATCGCGGCCTCACGCATCGGGGCCGCACGTCGCGCGGCCACGGAGCTGGGACCCTACGAGAAGGCGCTGACCCAGGCAGTGGCGGCCGTCGCCGTGCACACGGACCTCGGTCATCCCCTCACCGACGTGCGCAACGACACCCCACGTGTGGCGGTCCTGGTCATTGCGTCTGACCGCGGGATGGCGGGTGCCTACTCCGCCACGATCCTGCGCGAGACGGAGAAGCTGCTGGACCGCCTGCGCGAGGAGGGCAGGGAACCGGTTCTCTACACCTCGGGACGCCGCGCCGAGCAGTACTTCCGTTTCCGCGGCGTGCCCATCGAGCGTGCCTGGGAGGGGGAGTCGGACTCCCCCAGCGCGCAGATGGTGCGCTCGATTGCGGGGGAGTTGCTCGAGCGTTTCCTGGACCCGGGACTGCTGACCGGCGTGTGCGAGGTCCACCTGGTCTACACCCGGTTCCGCACCATGATGAGCCAGGTGCCCGCGGTCAGGCAGATGCTGCCGCTGACGGTCGTGGACGCCCCGGAGTCCGACGAGGATAGGGAAGGGGAACTCGGCGAGGTCGACCATCTCGACCAGGCCTTCCCGGAGTACGAGTTCATCCCCTCCCCGGAGGGTGTCCTCGATGCGTTGCTGCCCCTCTACGTGGAGAGCCGCATCCGCAACGTCCTCCTCCAGTCCGCAGCCTCGGAACTGGCCTCACGCCAGCGCGCGATGCACACGGCCACGGACAATGCGGAGGACCTCATCACCAAGTACACGCGTCTGGCGAATTCGGCCCGTCAGGCGGAGATCACGCAGGAGATCAGCGAGATCGTGGGCGGGGCCGACGCACTGGTCACGGGCTGAGCCCGGGACAGACGGAGAAGGAAGCAATGACCACTACACCATCCGCTGGGGAGGGTCGCGTCGCTCGCGTCGTCGGCCCCGTCGTCGACGTCGAGTTCCCGCCCGACCGTATCCCCCCGCTCTACAACGCGCTGCTCGTGGAGGTCGACCTCTCCGGACAGGGCGAGGGCGAGGAGTCCTTCACCATGACGCTGGAGGTCGCCCAACACCTGGGTGACAACCTCGTGCGAGCCATTGCGCTGAAGCCCACCGACGGCCTGGTGCGCGGCACCCGGGTCACCGACACGGGTGGACCCATCTCGGTGCCCGTGGGGGACGTGACCAAGGGCCACGTGTTCAACGTGACCGGCGACGTCCTCAACCTCAAGCCCGGGGAGAAGCTCGACGTCAAGGTGCGCTGGCCCATCCACCGCCGGCCCCCCGCCTTCGACCAGCTCGAGTCGCGCACCAAGATGTTCGAGACGGGCATCAAGGTCATCGACCTGCTCACCCCCTACGTCCAGGGCGGGAAGATCGGCCTGTTCGGCGGCGCGGGCGTGGGCAAGACGGTGCTGATCCAGGAGATGATCCAGCGCGTGGCCCAGGACCACGGCGGTGTCTCCGTGTTCGCAGGCGTGGGGGAGCGGACCCGTGAGGGCAATGACCTCATCCACGAGATGGAGGAGGCCGGGGTCTTCGACAAGACGGCGCTCGTCTTCGGCCAGATGGATGAGCCGCCGGGGACGCGTCTGCGCATCGCGCTGACGGGTCTGACCATGGCGGAGTACTTCCGTGACGTCCAGCACCAGGACGTGCTGCTCTTCATCGACAACATCTTCCGTTTCACCCAGGCCGGCTCCGAGGTCTCCACGCTGCTGGGGCGCATGCCCTCCGCCGTGGGCTACCAGCCGAACCTGGCCGACGAGATGGGTGCGCTCCAGGAGCGCATCACCTCTGCGGGCGGCCACTCCATCACCTCCCTGCAGGCGATCTACGTGCCGGCCGACGACTACACGGACCCGGCACCTGCCACCACCTTCGCCCACCTGGACGCCACCACGGAGCTCTCCCGTGAGATCGCCTCACGCGGGCTCTACCCCGCGGTGGACCCGCTGGCCTCCACGAGCCGGATCCTCGACCCGAAGCTGGTGGGTGCGGAGCACTACGAGGTCGCCACCCGCGTGAAGGCGATCCTCCAGAAGAACAAGGAGCTCCAGGACATCATCGCGATCCTGGGTGTCGACGAGCTCTCGGAGGAGGACAAGGTGACGGTGGCACGTGCGCGCCGTATCCAGCAGTTCCTCTCCCAGAACACCTACATGGCGGAGAAGTTCACGGGCGTGCCCGGCTCCACGGTGCCCCTGTCGGAGACGATCGAGGCCTTCCGGCGCATTGCCGACGGTGACTACGACCAGGTGCCGGAGCAGGCCTTCTTCAACATCGGCGGTCTGGAGGACCTCGAGCGCAACTGGCACCAGATGAAGGCGGACGCCTGATGGCCGGCGGGATGCTCCAGGTCGAGGTCGTCTCACGTGAGGGCAGGCTCTGGCACGGTCGTGGTACGTCCGTGCGCGTCCCCGCCAGTGACGGCGCCCTGGGCATCCTGCCTCGGCGTCAGCCGCTCCTGGCCACCCTCACCTCCGGGGAGGTCGTGGTGGACACCGAGGACGGGCAGCACGTCACCTTCCAGGTGGACTCCGGCTTCGTCTCGGTGGACTCCGACTTCGTGACCGTCGTCGCGGATCACGGTAGTGTGGCCTGATCAGGGCGGTCACCCGGTGACCCTGACCGACCCGCGGGGGAGGTGAGCGGGATGGGGACGTTCCTCATCGTGGTGGTGTGGGTGCTCGCCGCCATCCTGCTCGCCTCCCTGGGGGTCTGGCTCTACTTCAACGTCCGCGCCAGACGCCTGGACACCCATCTGGGCTCCTTCCGCTGCTGGGCGCGTCCCGACTCGCAGTCGGGCTGGACCTCAGGCATCGCCCACTACGGGGTGGAGACGCTGAGCTGGTACAGGCTGGTGGGTTTCTCCGCCCGTCCCGTCTTCATCCTTCCCAGGCGAGGCTTGGAGGTCTCCGCCCCCCTGACACGTGCCGTGGACGGCTCCATCGTCGAGGTGCGGGTGGGTTCGGCGGACCAGCGCTGGGAGTTCGCCATCGCGCCCTCCACCTACACGGGCCTGGTCTCCTGGGTGGAGTCCGGTCCGCCGCTGGACCGCTGAGTTCGATCCGGGAGCTCCTGCGACCAGCCGCTCCTCCACTCCGGTGCTGTTAGGCTCTCGGCCGTGCGTCTCGTCATCGCTTCCTGCTCCGTCGACTACTCCGGTCGTCTCACCGCCCACCTGGACCTCGCTCCGCGGGTCCTCATGCTCAAGGCGGACGGTTCAGTGCTCATCCACTCCGACGGCGGGTCCTACAAGCCGCTGAACTGGATGAGTGCCCCCTGCACCCTCCACGTCGGGGAGCCCGATGCGCAGGAACAGGCCGAGGGGGTCAGCGAGGTGTGGACCGTCCGTGCCGCCAAGGGCGAGGACCAGCTGGTCATCCGCATCCACGAGGTGCTGGCCGACGTCCTGGAGGACCTCGGTGTGGACCCGGGCCTGGTCAAGGACGGGGTGGAGGCCCATCTCCAGGAACTGCTCGCCGCCCAGGTGCCCGAGATCCTCGGTGAGGGGTGGTCCCATGCACGCCGGGAGTTCCCCACCCCCATCGGTCCCGTCGACCTGCTGGTCCACGACCCGCAGGGACTCCCGGTGGCCATCGAGGTGAAGCGCCGTGGCGGGGTGGACGGGGTTGAACAGCTCACCCGCTATCTCTCGCTGCTCTCCCGAGATCCGCTCCTGGCGGAGATCAGGGGGGTATTCGCGGCCCAGGAGATCACGCGCCAGGCACGGACACTGGCCGAGGACCGCGGCATCGACTGCCTGCTCCTGGACTACGACGCCATGCGGGGGCTGGACGACCGGGAGTCGCGCCTGTTCTGACACGGGTGCGCGAAGGCGCACAGGAGTGCACAATTGGGGCGTGAACGAGCTGAGCACAGTCCTGCGGGGCCGCGTCGTACTGGAGGACTCCGTGGTGGAGGACGGGGTTGTCGTCTTCGAGGGATCCCGCATCCGAGCCGTGGGTCCCCTCTCCTCCTTCGACGAGGGCGATGGGCAGGTGGTGCGCACCGTGCGTGCGACCCCACCCACGGACCTCACCCTGCTCCCGGGCCTGGTCGACGTCCACTGCCACGGCGGCGGCGGAGCGTCCTTCCCCGACGCCACCACGCCGGAGGAGGTCATGACCGCGGTCATGGAGCACCGCCACCACGGGACGACCTCGCTGGTCGCCTCCTGTGTCACGGCAGCCCCCGAGGTGTTGTTGCGCAGCGCGGAACTGCTCGGGGGACTGGCGGAGGACGGGGAGCTCGCAGGCATCCACTTCGAGGGTCCCTTCGTCTCCCAGGAACGCTGCGGCGCCCAGGACCCGGCCTACATCATCGCCCCGGACCCTGGTCTCACCCTCGAACTGCTGCATGCCGCGGGCGGACACGCGGTGTCCATGACGGTGGCCCCCGAGAAGGAGGGGAGCTGGGGACCCGGATCCGTGGCCGAGGTGCTCATCGGCAACGGGGCGGTGCCCTCCTGGGGGCACACGGACTCCGATCCGGCACACGCCCGCGCGGCCCTGGACTACTCCCGTGCGGAGCTGGCGGCCCATCCCGGGGCACGCAGCCCCCGCGCGACCGTCACCCACCTCTTCAACGGCATGCGTCCCCTGCACCACCGCGACCCCGGTCCCATCGCGGAGTTCCTGTCCGCCGCCGCCCGCGGCGGCGCGGTGGTGGAACTCATCTGTGACGGGGTCCACCTGGATCCCTCGATCGTGCGCGACGTCGTGGAGACCGTGGGGCGTGACCAGTGCGTCTTCGTCACCGATGCCATGGCGGCGGCAGGCATGGCCGACGGGGAGTACCAACTGGGTCCCCAGGCGGTCACGGTGCGCGACGGTGTCGCGCGCCTGACCCACGGGGGGGCGATCGCGGGGGGAACCTCCCACCTCCTGGACTGTGTGCGCCAGGCGGTGACCCGGGCGGGAATCCCGCTGGTGGACGCCGTCCACATGGCGAGTGTCCAGGGGGCCCGCATTCTCGGTGATGGCACGATCGGGCGTCTGGCCCCGGGATGTCGGGCCGATGTCGTGGCGGTGGACGCAGACCTGAACCCGGTCAGCGTGTGGCGTGCCGGGCGGGCCGTGTCCTGATGCCCCGGTCACGCGGGTCCCGAAAACGGCCCTGGGGCGATCCCCACCCCCGCCTGGAGGAGGCACGGCTGCACGGGATCCCCCGCAGTGAGACCGGGCCCGACGGCACGTCCTTCCACGTCCAGCACCTGCATGCGGCCACCAAGCAGTACCTGTGCCCGGGCTGTCTGCATGCTGTGGAGGTCGGCATGTCGCAGGTCGTGGTCTGGCCCGAGGAGTCGGCCTTCGGGGTGCCTTCAGGGCCCGATGCCCGCAGGCATTGGCACACGTCCTGTTGGAACCGTCGTCTGAGGCCCTCATGAGGACCTCACGGGCCGTGCACTGCGACGCCGGGTGCGCCGGGCACACCTTTGCCCGTATCGTGGGGACGATGGGAATGTACGACGAACCGGAGGGATGTCACTCGTGACACGCGTGAGGCAATTCGCGGCGGCGCTGGTCGCTGCAGTCCTGGCACTCATCGCCGTGGTGCTGGGTGTGCTGGCGCTCACGGTCTGGAAGCCCGCGGACCAGGTCGTGGCCACCACCACTCCGGACACCCCCTTCATCATGACCCGTGACAAGGTCCTGCCCCTGCTGGCCCCCGACGTCACCGTCACCGTCACCGCGCCGGGGGACCAGGAGGTCTCCCTGGTCTTCGGCACCACAGGCGACATCCTGGGGTGGATCGGTGACTCCCCCTACTCCGAGGTGGTCGGAGTCGAGTCGGGCATGGCGACTCTGAAGACCGTGGAGCACCCCGGTTCCGGTGAGGCCGCCCAGTCCGGAGACCCGGCACAGTCGGGCGAGGCCGCGCAGTCCGGTGAGGCGGCCCAGTCGGGCGACCTGGCCCAGTCCGGTGCCACTCCCGCTGGCAATGACATGTGGCTCCAGGAGGCCACCGGCAAGGGGAGCACCTCCCTGACCCTGACCGGGGTGGAGGCAGGTCGCTCCGTCCTGGCTGCCACGGACGGGACGTCGCCGGCACCCGAGATGACCCTGACCTGGGCCGTCCATCGTGGCAATGCCGGTGCCGTGGTCGCCTTCGTGCTGGCAGCCATCTTCGCCCTGATCGCGGCCCTCTTCCTGGTCTCCGAGCTGCGGACCCTGCGACACAGGCGTGTGCGCGCCCTGCGTCTGGCCGAGCAGGCCGGAGCGGACGCCACGGACACCCAGCTGATCCCCCTGGACCAGGTGCGGGCGCTGGCCGCGGAGGACTCCCCGACCCCTGAGGACGGCGACGCGCAGCCCTGGGACACAGCATCGGTGCCGGGAGGGCCCGCCGCGGCCGAGGCCCCTTCCGGCGATGTCCTGACCGAGGCAGGCCCCGACACAGACACCGACACCGACACCGCCGCCGACGCCGACGCACAGGAGGCCGGGACCACGGATCCCGACGCCGACTCCATCCGTGTCGAGACCGCCGACGCCAGCGACGTCACCGAAGCCGCGGCGCAGGACGGGGCGCACGACGCTGCTCCCGCCGCGCAGGTCACGGACGTCGAGCGGATCTCCGCCCTGGGACGGCACGGCGGGCCCGACGTGCCGGTGGATGTGGACCCTTCCGTGCACGACCCCCGTGACTCGGGGATCATTGATGTCTCCGCCATCCGCGCAGGCATGGCATTCCCCACCCGCCGGGTGCTGCGTGAGGCGCGGGAGAAGGGGGAACGCAGGATCACGGTCGACGGACACGAGTTCGACACCGGGCTCATCCCCGTCGTCGCACCGCAGACCCCCGCCCCTGGTGACGAGGACGGTGAGGGAGAACCCGGGGAGGCCACCAGTGGCCAGCCCGCCGATGGCTCCTCCGACGCTGCGGCCCCCGGCCGCACAGGCGGGTCGTGGTCCTCATTGGTCTCAGGCTGGATGCACCGCGAGAAGGGAGATGACGATGCGCAGAAGTCGTGAACTCGCCGCCCTGACGGCGCTCAGCCTGACCCTGGCACTGACAGGTTGCGCCCAGGACGACCTCCTCGTGGAGTCGGGCGCCCAGTCGGAGGGCCAGTCCGGTTCCCCGAATCTGGATGCCGACCGGGTCGACACGGTCCTCCAGGCCATCTCCTCCACCGTCGAGGCGGCGGACGCGAAGCAGGACGGCGCACTGCTGCGTCCCCGGGTCACCGACCCGGCGCTGCGCATGCGCGAGGCGCAGTACGCCCTGTCCAAGGCCGACGGATCCCCGGTCCCGACCCTGGACTTCACGGCCCAGTCACTGACGGTGACCAATGACGTCTCCTGGCCACGTGCGGTGGTCGACATCTCACAGGCCAGCGACGGTGGCCTGCCCCATGTCTTCGTCATCACCCAGGAGGAGCCACGCGAGCCCTACAGACTCCAGAGCTGGGTGCGTCTGCTGGGGGGGACCTCGCTGACCACCCTCTCCATCGAGCAGGGATCGGCGCACCTGGACCCCGACGCCACCGGCTTCACGGTGGCCCCCCGGGACACCGTGCCCGGATACGTGGAGATGCTGAACTCGGGGACCGCCGGGGACGACACCTTCACCGCTGACGAGTTCGCGAACATCTACCTCGCTGACGCCAAGAGCCTCAACGACTCCGTGCAGGCGGCAGGTACTGTCACGGCCCTGGCCTCCACGGGGGACTTCCCGGTGACGGCCGTGGAGCTGGCGGACGGTTCGGCCCTGGTGTCGGGGGCCTTCACCTATTCCCACACCTATGCCCGCACGGTGGCGCGCTCGACCATGAAGCTGGGTGGCAAGGCCGCTGCCCTCAACGAGGGCGACGACTCCGTCACGGGAACCGTCACCGTCAACTACCTCGTCACGGCCCTGTTCCGTGTACCCGCCGAGGGTGCCGGGGGCAAGGTCAGCCTGGTTGGCGTGGAACGCGCCATCGAGTCGACCAGCAGGGACGACTCGGCCAAACCTGAAGGAGAATGATCCATTGAGCGACACACAGGGGACCCACGCGACGTCAGGTGAGAGCCACCGGACGCCGGGGGCACAGCCCGGGCAGGGTTCGGACGTCATGGCGCATGTCGACGCCCACGGTGCGGTCGACCTGGCCGCCGTCACCCCGTCCACCGCTCAGCAGACAGTTCCCGGTGCGGCATCCGGCGCACCCGGCACGACACCGGCGGGTGTGGGCCTGGACGTTCCGCTGATCACCCCCGTCACGGAGGCGACCTTCGAGTCCGTCATGGCGAACTCGCGCACCGTACCCGTGGTGGTGGTGCTGTGGTCCGCCCAGTCCCTGTCCTCCAAGGGCGCGCTCGCCGTCATGGAGCAGGTGGCCCGGGAGTCCGCGGGAGCGTTCCAGCTGGCGGAGATCGACGCGGACGCAAGTCCTGCCATTGCCCAGGCCTTCCAGGTCCAGACCCTTCCCGCGGTCGTGGCACTCGTGGCAGGCCGTCCCGTGCCCCTCTTCCAGGGCAGCCCGGTCAAGGAGCAGGTGACCCCCGTCATCCAGGAGCTCCTCCAGGCAGCCGCCCAGATGGGTGTGACCGGACGGGTGACCGTGTCCTCCCAGGACACCGAGACCCCGACCCCACCGGAGCACATGCCGGCACTGGCTGCCGAGGAGGCCGGGAACCTGCCCGCAGCGATCGCGGCATGGGAGAAGGTCGTGGACCTCAATCCACGCGACGAGGTCGCCAAGTCCGAACTCGCCCGCGTGCGGGTGGCCCACCGCGTGGCCGAGGAATCCGATCCCCAGGACCCCGCAGCCCGTGCGGATGCGCTCTTCGAGTCCGGTGACCGCGCGGGGGCCTTCGACCTCCTGCTCACACTGATTGCCGACCCGGCGAACGAGGACCAGCGTGAGGCCGCCCGGGTGCGCCTCCTCGACCTGTTCCGTGTGGCCGGCAACTCCGAGGACGTCAAGGCGGCGCGTCGCCGCCTGTCCACCCTGCTCCTCGTCTGAGACACGCCCCCCGGCGCGCCGAGCCGCGCCCCCGCAGGCAGTGACCCCGCAGGTGGGGGGCGCCCTCGTGCATCCCCGTGGGTGTACGAGGGCGCCCCGTGGCTCCTGACCTAGTGGCCCGAGTCCTGCTCGGTGACCGGCGCCAGCCAGAGCGCGCCGAGTGGCGGGACGCGCAGCTCCAGGGAGGCGGGACGCCCGTTCCACGGCGTCTCCTCGGCGAGGAGGGGGCCGACATTGCCCACACCGGAGCCGCCGAACTCCTCCTCATCGGTGTTGAGGACCTCTTCCCAGGTCCCTGCGAAGGGGAGACCCACGCGGTAGCCCTCGTGGGGATTGCCGGCGAAGTTCGAGACGCACACCAGCACCCGTTGGGTGCCATCGGCCCCGGGGCCCTTGCGCAGGTAGGAGATCACATTGTGGTCCCCGTCGGAGGCGTCGATCCACTCGAAGCCCGTGTAGTCGTCGTCCCACAGCGCAGGCTCCGAGCGGTAGACCTCATTGAGGCGGGCGACGAGCTTCTGAAGGCCCTCGTGCCCCTGCTGGTCCAACAGCCACCAGTCCAGGGAGTAGGACTCGTTCCACTCCTGCTGCTGGCCGAACTCCTGACCCATGAAGAGCAGCTGCTTGCCGGGGTGGGACCACTGGTAGGCGTAGAGGTCACGCAGCCCCGCCAGCTTCTGCCAGTCGTCGCCGGGCATCTTCGCGTAGAGCGACCCCTTGCCGTGGACGACCTCGTCGTGGGAGAGCGGCAGGACGAAGTTCTCCGAGAAGGCATAGACCAGGGAGAAGGTGAGCTCCCCGTGGTGCCAGCGACGGTTCACCGGGTCCTCACGCATGTAGCGCAGGGTGTCGTTCATCCACCCCATGTTCCACTTCATGCCGAAGCCCAGGCCACCCCCCGAGGTCGGGGCGGTGACTCCCGGCCAGGCCGTGGACTCCTCGGCGATCATGACGATCCCGGGGTCGCGGCGGTAGGCGGTGGCATTGGCCTCCTGGAGGAACTGGATGGCCTCCAGGTGCTCGCGGCCTCCGTACTGGTTGGGGCGCCACTGCCCGTCCTTGCGGGAGTAGTCCAGGTAGAGCATGGAGGCCACGGCATCCACACGCAGCCCGTCGATGTGGAACTCCTCCAGCCAGTACAGGGCATTGGCGACCAGGAAGTTGCGGACCTCGCGGCGCCCGAAGTTGAAGACGTAGGTCCCCCAGTCCGGGTGCTCCCCGCGCAGGGGGTCGGGGTCCTCGTACAGGGGCGTCCCGTCGAAACGCGCGAGCGCCCAGTCGTCCTTGGGGAAGTGGGCGGGCACCCAGTCGAGCAGGACCCCGATGCCCGCCTGGTGGAGCCGGTCCACCAGGTAGCGGAAGTCGTCGGGCGTGCCGTAGCGGGAGGTGGGGGCGTAGTAGGAGGTCACCTGGTAGCCCCAGGACCCCCCGAAGGGGTGCTCCGCGACCGGCATGAACTCCACATGGGTGAAGCCCGTCTCCTGGAGGTAGGGGATCAGCTCGTCGGCGAGACCGCGGTAGCCCAGTCCCTGCTTCCAAGATCCGACATGCACCTCGTAGACGGACATGGGCTCACGGTGTGGGGTCTTGGAGGGACGGGCCTCCATCCACGTGTCGTCCTCCCACTGGTGGAACTGGTCGGTGACGACGGAGGCGGTGGCCGGAGGGATCTCGGTGGCGCGCGCCAGGGGATCCGCCTTCTGGAACCAGTTGCCTCCCGGACCCTGGATCTCGTACTTGTAACGCGCCCCCACACCCACCCCTGGCAC
>JAKECL010000331.1 GCA_030460725.1 Propionibacterium sp. | reverse complement strand
TGTTTATAAGAGACACGTCGAAGATTCCTGCGGCGTACACCGCCACAGGGAGGATGAGGACCATCGCGACCGAGTGGAGGACATCCGCCATCCGGGCGATGAAGGCTGATCGGGGTTCGCGGGTGACGGCCAGTGTCCAGCCCACCACGACCAGTCCCAGAATCACGAGAAGCGCCGCGAGCGCCTCCGGGGAAGCGAAGGACGAGGCGAGCGGGCCGGTGAGCACCACGACCAGCAGGAGGCACGCCGAGGCGCGTGGCAGGATCCGGGCCAAGGGGGAGCGGGAGGCTCGCGGCAGGAGGGACAGGGCCGCCACGGCCAGCAGCGCCAGACCCAGGGCAGCCCGCCCCTCCCAGGTCGAGGGATCCGCCATGGATCCCAGTACGGGCGCGCCCACCGGGACCGCCGCACAGCACAGCATGACCACTGTGTCGGAGAGCGCCGAAGCGTCCCGAACCGTGCGTTGCACCCGTCCAGGGGTGATGCGCGCGGGCGGTCTCACCGCTGCGGCCCTCACCGTCGGTGCCGAGGTCGTCACCAGGGGGAGGTCCAGGAGCTGGGTGGAGGGAACGTTGACCGCCATGTCGGGCGCGGCTGCCAGCACCAGGACGGCCACGGCCACCAGCAGAGGGGCCCAGGTGGTGGCCTCGACGCCCAGTGCCAGGACCACGGTGGCGGCCACGGCCACCGTCAGCCATCCTGCGGCCAGTGCTGCAGCCGCACGTGAGCGACCCAGTGCCCAGGCCACCGCCGCCAGCGAGAATGCCGTCCACGCCGCCAGGGGGACCGCGACGGCGACCTGGGAGGGGTCACGGGGATCCAGCAGACCCAGCGGCAGAGGGGCGACGGCAAGGCTCAGGGCGAGAAGTCCAGGTGCGCTGCGCGTCAGCGGGCTGCGGAGGACCAGGACGGTGACCAGGAGAGCTCCCAACAGCGACGCAGCCGGTGCGAGGGGAGTGGGCAGGCGGGGGGACAACCCTGTCAGCGGGCCCACGAGGGCGACCCCGGTCAGCGCTGCGAGGAGCATGAGCGCCAGGGTGACGGTGGAGGAGGGGAGTGTCCAGGGATGTGCCTGCGCCCGCAACGCTCGGCGCACCGCGGTGCGGGAGGCGTGCTGCCCCGCGACACTCAGCAGGGAACCGGAGGGGATGTCGTCCCCCACGACCCAGGATGCGTCTGCGGGGCTCCCGTCGGCCAAGGTGACGTGCAGGTCCCCGGTCGAGGTGTCGATGCGCATCATGGCCAGCAGGCCCGCGACAGTGGTCCCGCGCGGCACGGCGATGTCCGTGAGGTCTCCTGCCCGCTCGATCGTCGCCGATGCCAGGGACGTGGCCATGGTCCCCCCTCCGTGTCCGCGGGTGCCCCGGTGGGGGCCCGCACCCGACGATAGTATGGGCGGCACCCGCCGTGGAGCGGCGACCGCCACGGGTTTGGAGGACACATGTCATCACCGGCCACGACCAGGGACCGTGTGGACGCGCCTGAGCTCCCCACCGGTCGTATCCCCCTCCAGGCCCCACCCGACCAGGCCGAGCCGCAGGGAATGGGCAACATCCTGGCAACCGTGATCCCGATGATGGGCTCCATGGGTGTCATGGTGTTCATGGCCATGTCCCAGGGTGACAACCCCCGCATGCTCCTCATGGGGGGTGTCATGGTGGTCGCCATGCTCTCGATGGTCGGGTTCAACATCCACCGCCAGGTCGGGGGTCACCGCCAGAAGGTGGCGACGCTTCGTCGCGAGTACCTGGCCTATCTTGCAGAGATGCGGGACACCGTGCGCACCGCTGCACGCATGCAGCGGCGCTTCACCGCCTGGCACCTGCCCGACCCGGAGGCCCTGGTCCTCATCGCCCAGGACGGGGCGAGGGTGTGGGAGCGTGAGCCCGGGGACCCCGACGCCCTGGACGTGCGCCTGGGGACCTCCACCCAGGACCTGTCCATGGAACTGGAGGAACCGGAACTGCCGCCCCTGGCCAACCCGGACCTCGTCTGTCAGTCCGCGCTCGCACGGTTCACCGCCACCCACTCCACGGTGGACGCCATGCCCTTCGGTGTCTCCCTGGGGGACTTCTCCCACGTGGAGGTGTCCGGGGAGTCGACGCACACGGCTGACCAGGTCCGCGCCATGGTCTCCCACCTCACGACCTTCGCCCCGCCCACCGCGCTGGTGGTGGCGGTGCTGTGCTCCGAGGACCGCCGTGCGCAGTGGGAGTGGGTGAAGTGGTTGCCCCAGGCCCGCTCGGCCACACTCACCGACGCCTTGGGTCCGGCCCGCATGGTCACCTCGGACCCGGCGGAACTGGCCGACCTGCTGGGGGAGGAGATCACGACGCGTCCCGCCTTCTCCCCCCGCGCCGAGTCCACTCCCTGGCCCCACCTGCTCCTGGTCCTCGACGGTGCCACCCTGCCGGCCAACACCCGGCTGGGCTCCCCCGAGGGCACGGCCGGGGTCACCGTGGTGACCATGCCCACCACCTGGGGTGCACTGACCTCCCGCTCGACACTGCGTCTGGTGCTGCACCCGGATGTGGGTGACGGTGTCGGGGCGATGGAGGTGGTCCTCCTCGACCAGAAACCCGTGCTCGGCGTGCCCGACGCGCTGGGCGTGACCCAGTCGGAGGCGATCGCGCGACGTCAGACCCGGTGGAGTGGACAGGAGCGCCCCGAGACGGAGTCCGCCGCCGGGCGCTCCGATCCACGTCGGGCCGTGGATCTCATGGAACTGCTGGGCACCGGGGACGTCCGTGACTTCGACCCGGACCGGCGCTGGAACCGACGCCAGGGGCGCGACCGTCTGCGTGTCCCCTTCGCCGTGACTCCCGAGGGCGTCCCCGTCACCCTGGACATCAAGGAGGCCGCCGAACAGGGCATGGGTCCCCACGGCCTGCTCATCGGCGCGACGGGATCGGGCAAGTCCGAGGTGCTGCGCACCCTCGTCCTCGCCCTGGCCCTCACCCCCCCGCCCGCGCAGCGGAACATCGTCCTGGTGGGCTTCAAGGGCGGAGCCACCGTCGCGG